>JBJTBK010000145.1:0-21879 GCA_046091245.1 Nevskiaceae bacterium
GTCTCCATGAGTTACGAGAGTGGGGTATACGAGGGGCGGCGGTCTTAGCGGCCTTGGTCGAGCCAGGGCATGCGACCACGCAACGCAAAGCCGACTTTTTCGATTGGGCGATCGAGGTCAGCCTTGAGCATCTTGTCGTACTTCTTGCGACCGCTGGCGTTCTCGCGAATCCACTGGCGGGCAAACTTGCCCTGCTGGATTTCCTTGAGAATCTTGCGCATCTCGGCTTTGGTCTGGCGCGTCACGACGCGCGGCCCGCGGGTGAGATCGCCATACTTGGCCGTCTCGCTGATGAACTTGTGCATCTTCCAAATGCCGCCTTCGTGCAGCAGATCGACGATCAGTTTCAGTTCGTGCATGCACTCGAAATAGGCGACCTCGGGTTGATAGCCGGCCTCGACCAGCGTCTCGAAACCCTTGACCACGAGCTCGGTGGCACCGCCGCACAGCACGGCTTGTTCGCCGAACAGATCGGTTTCGGTCTCCTCTGCAAAGGTGGTCTGCAAAACGCCACCGCGGGTGCCGCCGATACCGTGAGCGTAGGCGAGGGCTTTGCCGAAGCCTTTGCGCGAGGCGTCTTGGAAGACGGCGATGAGGCAGGGTACGCCGCGACCCTGCTGGTATTGCCGGCGAACGAGATCACCCGGGCCCTTCGGCGCGATGAGCACCACGTCGAGGTCTTTACGCGGACGAATCTGTTTGAAGTGGATGTTGAACCCGTGGGCAAAGAGCAGCGTCGCACCCTGCTTCAGGTTGCCCACCACGGCGGTGTACAACGATTTCTGCGCCAGATCCGGAGCGAGCATGGCGACGAGGTCAGCACCCTTTACGGCCTCAGCGGGCTCGGCGACGGGCAGGCCATCTTTCTTGGCCTTCTTCCAGCTGTCCCCCTTGCGCACCCCAATGACGACGTCAAAGCCACTGTCCTTGAGATTGAGCGCATGCGCACGCCCTTGACTGCCGTAGCCGAGCACGCAGATCCGTGCACCCTTCAGCGCTTTTTTGTCGACGTCCTTCTGAGAAAACAGCTTCATCTCGCACTCCCGTGTTTGCTTGCTGCGAAAACCAAAAAAAAACCCCGCATCGGCTTGCGGCCGGTGCGGGGTTCGTGTGATCTCTGCTCGCCGTCGGATCAGGACCTTTAAGGTCACACCCCGACTGGCAACCCGCGCCGGCCAGCCTCGAGGCCTAGCCCTAGCAGTCCTAGCGCACGACCCGCACCCGCCTGCGAGAGGCTGGCGTTTGGCCGAAGACGCTGAACTACAACGCGGATCATGCCGGGAATGGGACCACACCGCGCGCCGCGTTGTCAATCTGGGCGGCGATGTGGCGATGCGTCTCGCCCGCCGTTTTTCGCTACCATGCGGCCATGTCACTGAACCCGCTTGTTCGCCGTTAAAGGCCCCGCCGTTGGTGAGTTCACAAGTTACATCCACGCTCGGCACGGCCAGCGCGTCGATTATCGATCCCGGCAACGCGCGTGCCCTGCCCTTGTGGTTGGTGTCGGAACAATCACTCGAGGCGTGGCTCGGCGAACTACCGCCTGCCGCAGCCGCATGGGCGCGCGCGCACGAGTTTCGCGGCGAGAGAGGAAAAGTGCTCGTGCTACCGAGTGCCGACGGTGGCGTTCTCGGGGCTGCACTGGGGCTCGGTGCGCTACCGTTGATCGGATCAATCTCGCCCTGGCACTTGGCGGGCTTGCCGGAGCGGTTGCCCGTCGGACGATACGAAATCGCCCACCGGTTGACGGCCGATGCCGAGCGGCTCGCGGTGACGGGTTGGTTGCACGGCGCCTACCGCTATGCGCGCTACCGGGGCGCTGCCAGCCAGGCCAGCCGACCGCAATTGCAGCTTTCGCCGAGCTCGCATCGCCAGTTGGGTCTGCTCCACGCGGAGGCCTGCGCGCTGGCTCGCGATTTGATCAACACCCCAGCGGCGGACATGGGGCCCGCCGAGCTCGCGGCGGTGGCCGCTGACTTGGCTCGGCAGGCGGGTGCGCAGTGCACCGTGCTCGAGGGCGACGCTCTGCTCGAACGCAATTATCCTCTGATCCACGCGGTCGGCCGCACGAGCCCCAGAGCACCTCGCTTGATTGACCTGCGCTGGGGCGACCCGTCGGCGCCGAAAGTGACCTTGGTCGGCAAAGGGGTGTGTTTTGATACGGGCGGACTCGACCTCAAGCCCTCGGCAGCCATGTTACTGATGAAAAAGGACATGGGCGGCGCCGCGGTCGCACTCGGCGTGGCGCGGGTGTTGATGGCGCGTCAGGCCCCGATCCGTCTTCGAGTGTTGATTCCGGCGGTCGACAACAGCATTGGCGGGGATGCCTTCCGCCCTGGCGACGTGTTGCGTTCGCGTCGCGGCTTGACGGTCGAGATCGGCAATACGGACGCCGAAGGACGCCTGGTGCTAGCCGATGCGTTATGCGAGGCGGATTCCGAACAGCCGGAGCTGTTGCTCGATTTTGCGACGCTCACCGGGGCTGCGCGGGTCGCGTTAGGGCCGGAATTGCCGGCCTTGTTCAGCCCGGATGCCAGCCTTGCCACAGAGTTGCGCGAGATCGGTGAGCGCGAGTGCGATCCGGTATGGCCGATGCCGCTCTGGGACAGTTACGACGAGGAACTCGGCAGTCGCGTGGCCGATCTGAATAACGTGGCGAGCAATGCCTTTGCCGGAGCGATTTACGGCGCGCTGTTCCTGCGCCGGTTCGTTTCGCCAGGCCGTCACTGGGCGCACATTGACTTGTTCGCCTGGAACCCGCGCGAGCGTCCGGGCCGGCCGGTGGGCGCGGAGGCGCAGTGCCTGCGACTCGCAGATCGGCTAATTGCGGCCCGTTTCGGCTGAGTGCTGACGCGCTGACATTTTTTTGATGCCAACATAGATGAGGACGACTGACCCATGAAGACGACGAAGAGCAAGGATCCGCGGCGCTGGTCGAAGCTGGTGGTTGATGGCGCGAAGCAAACGCCCTCGCGCGCGATGCTGCGCGCCGTCGGCTTCACCGATGCGGACGTCACTCGCCCTCAGGTCGGCATCGCCTCGACCTGGGCGAATCTCAAGCCGTGCAACATGCACATCAATGAGCTGGCGCGTGAAACCGAGCTGGGTGTCAACAAGGCGGGTGGCAAAGGAGTTTTATTCAACACCATCACCGTCTCCGACGGTATCTCGATGGGATCGCCCGGCATGCGTTTCTCGCTGGTCTCTCGCGAGGTCATTGCCGAGTCGATCGAGACCGTGGTGGGCGCCGAAGGCTTTGATGGTGTGGTCGCCATCGGTGGCTGCGACAAAAACATGCCGGCCTGCGCCATTGCGATCGCGAGGCTGAATCGCCCAGCCGTGTTCGTCTACGTCGGCACGATCCGCCCGGGTGCGCAGCGGCGCGACATCGTCTCGGTGTTTGAAGCCGTCGGGGGCCATGCGGCTGGCAAAGTGTCCGACACCGAATTACTCGAAGTGGAGCGCACGGCGATCCCCGGACCCGGCAGCTGCGGCGGTATGTACACGGCCAACACCATGGCTTCCGCGATTGAAGCCCTCGGCCTCTCGTTGCCGGACAGTTCGGCGCAGGATGCGGTCAGCCGCAACAAACGTGACGATTGCCGCAGGGCCGGTGAAGCGGTCGTCAAATTGATCGAGGCCGGAATTCTTCCCTCGGATATCTTGACCCGCAAGGCGTTCGAGAACGCGATTACCGTGACGATCGCACTGGGCGGCTCGACCAATGCCGTGCTGCACTTATTGGCCATGGCCCGCGCCGCGGGCGTGCGTCTCAAACTCGACGACTTCACCCGCATCGGCAAGCGCGTGCCCGTGCTCGCCGACCTCCGTCCGAGCGGGCGGTATGCGATGTCCGAGCTGATTGCGATTGGCGGCATTCAGCCGCTGATGCGCGAATTGCTCGACCGAGGTTTGTTGCACGGGGAGTGTCTGACCGTAACGGGCAAGACGCTTGCGGAGAACTTGGCTGCCGTTCGTCCGTACCCCAAGGGCCAGACGATCGTTCGCGCGTTCAACGATCCGATCAAGCGCGACAGTCACCTCGTGGTGCTCTACGGCAACGTCGCGCCCGAGGGCGCGGTAGCAAAGATTACCGGCAAAGAAGGACTCGCGTTCACCGGCAAGGCCAAAGTGTTCGAGGGTGAGGAGCGTGCGACGAAGGCCATACTTGCCGGTAAGGTCAAGGCGGGCGATGTCGTTGTCATCCGTTACGAGGGGCCGCGCGGCGGGCCTGGCATGCGCGAGATGCTGAGCCCAACCGGCGCCATCATGGGACTCGGTCTTGGCGACAAAGTCGCTTTGATCACGGACGGTCGGTTTTCCGGTGGCAGCCACGGCTTTGTGGTTGGGCATATCTCTCCCGAAGCGGCGGTCGGTGGCCCGCTTGCGCTCGTGCGCACCGGCGATCGGATCACGATCGATGCAGTGCGGCGACGCATCGACGTCGACGTTTCGCAAACCGAGTTGCGAGCCCGTGGCAAGCGCTGGAAAGCGCCGCGTCCCTACGCGACTCGGGGCATTCTCGCCAAGTACGCGAAATGCGTGGGCAGTGCTTCGGCGGGTGCGGTAACAGATTGATGTCCATCGCGGGTTGTCAGTCCGCGCGGCTGCGGTTACAGTTGGACTTAGTCGGGTGGGGCGTAGGCGGAAAGGGTTTCCGTCAGGATCTGGACAGCACGGATGCGACTCGTCCACCGACACACTTCATCGAGTGTCAGCAACGCCAGGTGACGAGCCTGTCAGTGAGTAGTGCTCGATTCGGTAAAACAGGTCTCGGTACGGTGCTTGAGCACGCGGTACGGAGTGACGGTTGCGGATGTCATCAAAGCCGGTTAGGTTGGCGGCCCTTGACGTTCGTAACCACAGACTAGCGACCACGAGAGAACATGGCCGTCTACGTACAACAGAATCAATCCCGACGCATGGCCGTCTTTGCGGCGATCGTCGGTTTCCACTTGCTGCTCGTGTACGGCCTGGTGTCCGGCCTCGCACGCAAGGTCGTCGAGGTGGTGGCCCCGCCTCTCGTCACCGACATCATCGAAGAGATCAAGCCTGAAGATAAGCCGCCGCCGCCGCCGCCGCCCCAAATGGAGCGTCCTCCGGTGCAGGTGCCGCCACCCGACGTCGTCATAGACATCCCGATGGAGTCGAGCACCACGGCGATCAGCAACGTCACTGACAAAGCTGTGGCGCCGCCCGCGCCCGCGCCTGTTGTTGTGGCAAGTTCGCCTGCCAAGATCGGCCGCATGCCCTCGAGCGAGGATTACTATCCCGCCGCGTCCAAGCGCGCAGAGGAGCAGGGGTCCACGACTGTGAAGGTCTGCGTGGACTCCAAGGGCAAGATCATCGGTAATCCCTCCGTCGTTACTTCGTCGGGCTTTGAGCGCCTTGATGAAGGTGCGGTGAAGTTGGCCCGCGCGGGTCGATACCAGCCGGGTACGACCGGCGGTCAGCCGCAAGCCGAGTCCTGCGTATCGTTTCGTGTGAAGTTTGAGATCAAGTAAGCGTTTCATTCCCTGAGGAAAAAATGGAAAACACAGAAGCCGCCACCACCGTCGTCGAAAACCCGTATGGCCTCGGGGCCCTGTGGGAGCAAGGCGATTTCGTCGCCAAGGGCACGCTGATCATCATGGTGATCATGTCGTTGACCTCTTGGTACGTCATCATCATGAAGTTCCTGGACCAACGTAAGCTCATGGCCTCGGCGAAGACCGCAGAACAGAAGTTCTGGACGGCGTCGTCGATCCGCGAAGCGATCGATCGTCTGCCCAAGAACGACACCTACCGTTCGATCGCTGAAGACGGCCTGCGCGCCTCGCAGCACCACGAGGGTCGCCTGACGGACCGCATCGATCTGCACGAGTGGGTCACCATGTCGCTGCAGCGTTCGGTCGAGGGCGTCAACTCCGTGCTGACCGGCGGTCTGCCGTGGCTCGCCACGGTCGGTTCAACCGCGCCGTTCGTCGGTCTGTTCGGCACCGTGTGGGGCATCTACCACGCGCTCGTCGCGATCGGCGTGTCCGGTCAGGCGAGTATCGACAAGGTCGCAGGGCCGGTCGGTGAGGCGCTCATCATGACGGCAATCGGCCTCGCGGTCGCGGTGCCGGCAGTGATGGGTTACAACTGGCTGATTCGTCGCAACAAGAACGTCCAGGAAGAGTTGAGCAATTTCACCTCCGACCTGCACGCGTTCTTGGTGAGCGGCGCCCGCGTGGCCGTTCCCGCCCCGGCGGCGGCTGCCCCGGCAGCGGCTCCGGCCAAGAAGTAAGTTCAAGAACCGGCCCGGTACAGCGGCCCGATATAGCGGCGAAGGGAGCGGCGTGTAACTACGCCGCTCCCCGTCGGTACGGGCTAGACGAGGAATCGAAACCATGGCGATGAGCGTTGGCTCCAGCGACGAAGAATTGAACTCAACGATCAACACGACTCCGCTGGTCGATGTCATGTTGGTGTTGTTGATCATCTTTCTGATCACCATTCCAGTGATCAACAAAACGGTGAAGGTGTCCTTGCCCAAGGCCGCCAACATCGCGACCCAGACCAAGCCCGAGAACATCACCGTTGCGGTTGATCCGCAAGGGAACGTCTACTGGAACAACGAGCAGATCGGCTCCAGAGACCAGTTGATCGAGATGATCAAGCTCGAGGCGGTCAAGGACCCGCAACCCGAGATCCACCTCCGTGGCGACTCCAACGCCCGCTTCGAGGACGTCGGCCGGGTGCTGTACGCCATCCAGCGCGGTGGCATCGTCAAGGTCGGCTTCATCACCGAACCGGATCGCGGCATCCGCGGTTCACGCTGAGTTCAGGGGTAATCAACCATGGGAATGAGTGTAGGCAGTAGCAACGATGGCGCGATGTGTGACATCAACACAACGCCGCTCATCGACGTCATGCTCGTGTTGCTCATCATGTTCATCATCACCATTCCGGTGATGACGCATGCGGTCAAGCTCGACATGCCGCGCCCGACCAATGCCCCCCCACCGCCGGTGCAGCCGGAAGTCATCGACATCGAACTCGACTTCGACGGCACCGTCGTGTGGAACGGCACGCCGATCTCGGATGTCGCGGTCCTCGAGAAGTTCTTCCGAGTCGAGGGTCAGAAGGATCCGCACCCGGAATTGCACCTTCGCCCGGACAAACGCGCCAAGTACGACACCGTCGCCAAGGTGCTCGCGTCGGCGCAGCGCAACCGCATGTAGTAGATCGGTTTCGTCAACGTATCGGAGTTCCAGGACTGAGGCGCGTGATCGCGTGTTGATCCTGTAAGGCTCAATCCCTCGCCGCATTCCTATGGATGCGGCGAGTTTTTTTTAGGTGTTCCACTGAGGCCGTCTCGGCCACGCTCGAAGAGGATAGTCATGAGGAAGTCAGTCGGATACGTCGCAGTCGTCGCAGTCGCTATGGCCTTGTCGATGGGCTCTCTGGCCCGCGCTGAAAAGGTCAGCCCGGCGATCGCCAAGACCCTGCAGGCCGCCCAGAATGCGAGCAAGGCGCGCAAGTGGGGCGAGTGTCTCTCGAACCTGCGCACGGCTGAAGCTGCGGGTGGGAAGACGGCCTATGACAGCTTCATCATCAACGAGCTCACCGCCTTTTGCGCGTTGAGCTCGAATGACATCGCCTCGGCGACGAGGGCCTACGAAGCCAATCTCAACTCGCCGTTCGCCGCCGACAAGATCGCCCAGCGCACCCGCGATCTGACGAAGATTTACTTCAATGCGCGCGACTATGCCAAGACCGTTGAGCTCGGCAAGAGCGCCATCAAGTCAGGCTACGCCGACGCGGACACGTACCTCGTGGTGTCGCAGTCCTACTATCAGCAAAACGATTTCAAGAATGCCCGGGATTTCGTCGGCAGCTGGATTCGCGACCAGGAGAAACGCGGTCAGCGCCCGAAGGAAAACGCCATCCAGATTTACGTCACCTCGTGCATGCGGTTGAAGGACGAGGCTTGCACGGCTTCGGGTTTCGAGAAGCTCGTAACCTACTATCCGAACCCGGCGGGTTGGGCGAACCTCATGCAGTCGCTGTTTGAAGCGCGCAACGACGCTGCGGCGTTCAATGCCTACCGCTTGGCCACCGACGTCGGAGCCATGCGGCGCGCTGACGACTACACGGAAATGGCGCAGCGGGCGATCGAGAAGGGTCTGCCGGGCGAGGCTCAAAAGACCCTCGAGGCCGCTTTCGCCGCCAAGGTCTTCACGGAGAAGCGCGACATCGATCGCAACCAGCGGCTGCTCAACTCTGCCAAGGATCGCGCCGCAGCCGACCGCGCGAGTCTCGCCAAGCAGGATCGCGATGCTGCGGCGAACAAGAGCGCCGATGAAGACCTCCGTGTCGGCCAGGCCTACATCAGCTACGGCCAGTATCCGCAAGCCGTGGCCGCCTTGCAGCGCGGCGTCGCCAAGGGCACGGCGACGGACCCTGCCGAGGCGCAGCTCGTGCTCGGCATCGCTCAACTGCGGGCCGGTAACAAGGCGGAGGCATCCAAGGCGTTCCGCGCCGTCAAGGGCGATCAAGACATGCAGCGCATCGCCAAGTTGTGGAGTCTGCGAGCGCAGTAAGGCAATCGAGTCCAACACCGCGCACATTAGGTTCAAGTGATTCGGGGGTTATTCGTCATGCGCAATTCGTTGATTACTGCTGCGGTTATCGCCGTTCTCGTTCACAGCCCGACATCGTTGGCCCAAAAAGCCAAAGAGGCAGCGCCTAAGCCGCCGTCCATCACTAAGGTGGTTGGCAAGCAGGTCAAGGTCGCGCAGGATGCCATCAAGGGCGAAAAGTGGGCGGACTGCGTCGCCAGCCTCAAGTCCACCGAAGGCTTGCCCGGTCAGTCACCGTACGATGTGTTCGCGGTCAACGAGTTGCTCGGATTTTGCTCAGCGCGCGCAGGCGACGCCGCCGGTGCGGCAAAGTCCTTCGAGATTGGTCTTGAAGCAGGGTTCATCGACCCCTCGCAGCTTGTCATGCGCTACAAGCAACTGCTGCAGCTGCATTACAACCTCAAGAACTACCCAAAGGCTGTGGACTACGGGCGTCGGGCCATCGCTGCCGGCAACACCGAGGAGCCCGTATCCCTGCTGGTCGCACAATCGCTCTACCTGCTGAATGATTACAAGGGCACGGTCGAGTTCGTGCAAACCTGGCTTGCAGGGGTCGAGCAGCGCGGAGAAACACCGCCGGACATCGGCTTGCAGCTGTATGTCAGCGCTTGCTCGCGACTCGACGACGGGGCGTGCACCCTACGCGCACTGGAAAAGCAGGCCGCCTACCACCCGAAGAGTGAGACTTGGCCCAATATTTCGTTGCTGCTGCTGCGCTCGGGCACCGAGACCAACACCTTGAACGTGTTCCGCCTATCCAAGGAAGCCGGTGGCCTGCGGCGCGCAGACGATTACACCGAGATGGCCCAGCTTGCCATCGAAAAAGGTTTGCCGGGTGAGGCGCAGTCGGTCGTGGAGGCGGGTCTCGCCAACGGAACCATTGCCACGGGGCCTGCCGCGGAGTTGGCGAAGCGCCTACTGGGTGCGGCCAAGACTCAGGCCGCGGCCGACAAGCCGACACTCCTCAAGCAAGACGCCGAAGCCGCCGCCAAAAAGAATGGCGAGATTGATGTGAGGATCGGTCTTGCCTTCTTGAGCTACGGCGATAACGAGCGTGCGATCGCCGCGCTGCAGCGGGCGCTCGAGAAGGGCAATGCCCGTAACCCGGACGAAACGCGCCTCAACCTCGGGATCGCGCAACTGCGGGCAGGCCAGAAGGACGCTGCGTTGGCATCCTTCGGTGCCGTCAAGGGCGATGAACTCCAGCGTCTGGCCCGGCTGTGGAGCCTGCGCGCCCGCTAAGCGCGCAGTGTGTCCGTCCCCGTAGCTCGCTTTTCGGCCTTAGCTGGTCGAGGTCTCGTCCCGCACGACGATGCGTCGCGCCGGGCTCACAATGGCCAGCACCACCACAGTCACCAGTGCCGCGGTGACGAGCGATAACTCCAAGGCATACTGCGTGGGTTTTACCCAGATCTCATCGAGGTGGCCCCACTTCTCGAGGATTTCGTTCACATTCCACGCGATGATGGCCGTCGGAATGGCATAGCGCAGGGCAGGGGCCATACGCTGGAACCACCACAAACGCTGGATCAAATACAGCGCCCAGACGCCGAACATGATGCACGAGGCAAAGGTCACCCCGTGATCGGTGCCCAAGATATCCGGGTTGTAGATGGTGAGCAGATAGATATAGAAAAACCACGTGACGTAGATGGTCTCCATCGCCACGATCGAAGCGACGTTGCGACTGATTGCTGATGTTTTCTCACCAAGATTGAGACGCAAGTGCCGGTGCAGCCACATGAAGGCGTTGCAGCGCGTGTCGCGATTGAAGAAGAAAAACACCAGCGTCGCAAACATGACGCCCACCGACGAGAGCATCACGCGGTACTCGGGTAGCGTGGGCTTGGCGCCCCATAAAGCCGGGGCTACCTCGAGATCGCGGGCCACCCAGACGAAACTGAACTCGATCCACGACAACCAAATCAGACCGCCGCCGCCAAACCCCAGCAGGGTCGCGGCATTCTCACTCTTGTTCCGACCGACTTAGACCATGATGAGTCCGACGACGCCAATCCAAAATGCGGCCATCAGATCGTGGCCCGGAAACCAGGCGTGCTGCATCTGGCGCATCACGAAATGCCCCATGCCTTGCCAGAAGTACACGATGATGACGGCGAGAATCGCCGGCAATTGCGCTTGATAGTATTTTTTGGAGCCACTCATGTCCCACCCCTTGAGGTCCTTCCGCCTCGTTTTCGAATTATTCTTCGACGGCTGCAACCACTTCCCGCTCAGACACGGGCATTCCGCGTCCGGTCGCTTCGGCGAGTTCTGCCTCGGCCGCGCGCATCATGCGTCCGACGAAGGCTGCCCGGCGTGCTGCGCGATCGGATCCCGCCTTGGCATCGGCAACCCACCCGTCGATCTCCGCAGGGCTGAGCACGCGTTTGCGTGCTAGCAAACGCTCGACGACGTCGAGCCGGTCCCGGGTGACCGACAATTCCTCCATCAGCGTCAGCGTCATCCATAGCAACTTGTCGGTTGCCGGATCTGCGAAGTACTGCGGCTTGCGACCTTTCGCAACCCGCGCCAACCGCGGCGTCGTGACGGGCGTCTGTGACGAGGCTGCGGAAGATGCCCGTGAAGGTCGCTTTCGGGAGCGAGCGCTTTTCGCAGGTTTCGGAGGCTGCGATTTACGGGTCGGTTTGCGGACGGATTTGGCCATGGTGCCTGCAGCCTCAGCGATTGAACGCGGCGAGAATCTTCCAGAAGAAGTGCTCGGTGTAATTCATCTGCGCCACATCGAGCTTGGGTGCGAACTCGTCGACCAACACGGCCTCCGACGAAAACCCTGCCTTGATCGCTTCGGCCTTCAGGTCGATGTCGGTCATGTAACGACTGAACGTCTCGTTGTTGTTATAGCTTTCCCAGTTGTGCATGAATTTTTCGATATCGGTACGACCCCGCGGAATCTCCAAGTGCAGCATGAGGCCGCCGGGCTTGAGCAATCGGCGGCACTCGGCCAGCACTCGCGTGAGTGCAGACTTTGAGGTTTCGTGCAGCACGATGTGCGACACCACAAGATCAAAGCTCCCGTCGGCAAAGTCAGTGTGCTCGGCATTCTGTTGGCTGAAGTCGACAGCGACGCCGAGTGCCTGAGCGCGCGCGTGGGCATAGCGCAACACGGGGGCGCCAACGTCGATCCCGTGCACGCGAGCTTTGGGAAAGGCGCGCGCCCACACCACGGTGCTATTGCCGATTGCGCATCCGACATCGAGGATGGTGCGCGGCTTCAGGTCTGAGTGTTTCTCGCGAACGTAGGCGAGAAGCGTGTCGCCCATGAGGTTGTTTTCCTCACCGAGCGCACCGCCCATGTACAAGTTGATGCCCTTATCGTAGACCGCGCCCGCGGCCACATCATCGGCTGTGAAATCGGTGTGGTACCCGCCCGGTTGCAGGTGGATGTCAGCTGCGGTGTGGTACTTGGGCACTGTCAGCTGCGGAACGCGGCGCAAACGACCCCGACGCTTTGCGGCACCAAGTTGGCCGAGCTTGCGGGCCCGATCGATCAGCGCTGGGAGCTGCCGCTCGGTGGGATCAATCACCGACTCCCACAGCAACTCCTGGCTGCGCCGCTGCATGGCGCTCCAAAACTGGTAGTACGGGTCCTGGGTCATGACCTGACGGACTTCGTGCTCGTCCTTCGGCGCGCGTCCATGCGTGGCACGGAACGCCGGCTCCACGCGGGCAGCGTAAATCTGATACGCCCCGGGCATCAGTCGCCCGGATAGATGTCCGCGCAGGGCAGAGACGAAGTCTTGTCGAGCCTGCTCGTCGTGCGTGGTCTGCGGAACCATCGGGTGCTGTTTGAACGCCGGCATGAACACCTCAAGGTGGTTTTATGCCGTCATCGTAACGAGTGACCGTGGGCGGCCGTCAGTCGCTGGGCGAGGTGTCCGAAAGGCGGTTGGCGCGGGCAATGCGCTGCTCGCGAATGTCGCGAAAAGGGCGCAGCAGTCGCTCGGCAAGTTCAATGCGCTGGCGTTGGCGCTCGGCGCTGACCGACTCGTCCGGCTGATAATTGCGGATGGCCTCACGACTGAGGCCACTTTGGGTTTCAAGCAGTCGCTCCAACGTGTCGATCCGCTCGAACGCGACTGACAGTTCCGTTGCCAGGGTGACGTACGCCGCATAGAGCTGATCGACGGCAGGATCGTCGAACACCTGGGGCCGATGACCTTTCGCGCCTCGGGGGGGTTCCTGCGCCGCAGACAATCAGGCGGCCCCTTCGATGAGCTCGATCCATTCTCCGCCGGCACCGACGCAAACGCCGGCCTTGCGGCCATGGTAGGGCGCGATGGGCAGGGCTCGCGGAGGCGCCAGCCATTCAACAGTCTTTGGCAGTTCGCGAACACCGAAACTCACCATCGAAATCGCGGGCGGCAACTCACCCTCGCGCGCTACCCGGGGACGGGTGCTCGGCGGCATGTGGTCGGCCTCGATGAACGACTGTCCCTGCAGTGCAATGGCCGCCAGATCATGTTTGCTGTCCGAGGGCAGTCCCTGCGCATTGGACAGCACGGTGATTACTGCAGGCACGACGGGCGCTTTGGCGGTGTTGAAATGCTGATGGTAGTAATCGTTGAGCGCCGCACAGGACGGGCCACCCAAAATCACGATGAACGTGCGGTCGACGTAGTGCTTGGGGTCGGGCGTGTCGAACTCGGGTAGTTTTTCTTTGAAAGAGGTAAGGTAGATCGATTCGCCGGCTGGGCCGAGCGCCTGCATGGCGCGGATCTTGTCGGAGAACGACAAATCAGCCGGCGGTCCGATGATCTTGAAGGGAGAGTCGACAAGGCGGGCGGCGATGCCATCGGTGTCCTGCACCATCAGCTCGGCCGCATTCCAGCCCATGTGCTGGAATGGGACGTAGTCGACAGCGGGTTTGCTTTCGATGAAACGGAAAAAGGTGTGCCCCTCGCCACCCGGCAACATCAGCGCGTAGCGACGGCCGACCAGGGCCGGCAAACTCCAGATCTCGGCTTGCGCGGCAGAGACCCGCCCATGGTCGACGAGCTCATAGCCCAGATAAAGGTGATAGCTGTCGATCATGTGCTGCAAATCCGGCGCAGCGACGGTAACGCAGGAAATCGGACCGATACTCGGCATGCTCAATACCTCAGCTGCGCAAGGGCAGCGATTGCAAATAGCGCAGGGCATCAGCGAGGTGGATCACCTCGGCGTACTTCGCCTGCAAATCGAACAGATTGGCCTCGTGCGGGCCTGGCGCTCGATCGCCCACGGCCTCGCGAACGACGAGCGGAATGAAGCCGTGCTGCACGCAATCGACTGAACTCGCCCTGACGCAACCGCTCGTCGAGAGACCCGCGATCAGCACACTGTCGACACCGAGTGAAGTCAGCGTTGAGGCGAGGGAGGTGCCGAAAAACGCACTCGCATATTGCTTAGAGATGACCGTCTCGCCCGCGAGTGGCTCAAGACCTTCCGCGAAGGCTGCAAGATCCGGGTGTGCGCCCGCTTCGAAACATTTGAGCGCCGGGACTTTCCTGAAGAACACGCCGCCGTCACGTCCGCCCGGCTGATAGACCACGTTGGTGTGCACGATCGGAATGCCGGCGGCGCGGGCCGCGCGCAACAGGATCTCGCAATCGGCTCTCGCCTGCTCGACGCCCGCGTAAAGCGGGGAGCTGGGCTCAAGGTAGGCGCGGACAAAATCGATGATCAGCAGGGCCGGGCGTTGCCCTGGCTGCAGGGCCTTGCCAAATCCACCGCGTGCGTAGTTTTCGGAAAGCGACTCAGACATGGCCGGTGGCGCTCAGATGACCTTGGCCGCGCGAAGGGCGGCGAGCCGCTCCCCATCGTAGCCAAGCAGGCGTGAGAAGACTTCCTCGTTGTGCTCGCCGAGTTCGGTGGGCGCGGAGCTGCGGATACCGCCCGGCGACTCGGACAACTTCGGGGCCACGTTCTGCATACGCAATTCACCGAAGTAGGGATGTTGCGTCTTGACGATGGCCTCACGAGCCTTGTCGTGCGGATCTTCGAGCATCTCGGGCGCGCGGTAGATTTGCCCCGCGGGCACGCCGAATTTTTCCATGAGGTTCAAGACCTCGCGCGTGCTCAGGGTTTGCGTCCAGGCCTCGATGAGTCCATCGAGCAGCTTTTGGTTGGCGCCGCGAGCCTGGTGATTGACGAAACGGGCGTCCTTAGGCCACTCGGGCTGCCCCATGGCCTCGCACAACCGACCGAACACCGTGTCTTGGTTGCCGGCGATCAACACGAGACCATCACTCGTCTTGTAAACGTTCGACGGGGCGACGTTCGGCAGGATCGCGCCGGTGCGTTCACGGATGTAACCGGTTTTGTCGAATTCGGTGACCAGCGATTCCATCATCGCGAGCACCGCCTCGTAGATCGCTGAGTCGACGATCTGACCGCGGCCGGTCTTCTCGCGGTAGTGCAGTGCAGAGAGCGCGCCCAAACAAGCGAAGGTGGCCGCCAACTCATCGCCGATGCTGATCCCCATTCGCGACGGAGGCGTCGAGGGGTCGCCGCACACGTAGCGAAGTCCGCCCATCGCTTCGCCGATGGCGCCGAAACCGGCCTGGTGCGAGTAAGGGCCAGTCTGCCCGTACCCCGAAACGCGAATCATGATGAGCTTCGGGTTGATCTTCGACAGTTCCTCGTAACCACAGCCCCACTTTTCCATGGTGCCTGTGCGAAAATTCTAAAGTACGAATTCAGCACTTTTCACTAACTCTCTGAAAACACTCTGTCCTTCGGCCTGTCGCATGTCGAGGGTGATGGCCTTTTTGTTGCGTGCGACTACCGGCCACCACAACGACGGTTCGCCCGCCTTCTGACGTCCCCAGGCCCGCAACGGGTCGCCCTGACCGGGCGGTTCGATCTTGATGACCTCGGCGCCCATGTCACCCAGCAACTGGCCACAAAAGGGCCCGGCAAGCAGCGTGCCGAGTTCGAGCACGCGGAGGACAGACAGGGGGCCACGCTTGTAAGGGGGGTCGGCGGTCATCGCAAAACCTCTCCAAAAAAAAAAGCCGGGACGTCAGGTCGGCCGGCATCGTACGGCCGACCTGGCTCTGTCGGCACGGGGTCTGTTGTTAGAATCCACACTGCGTTTTTTTCAGCAGGGGGTCTCATGTCTCGTCATATCGAAATCGTCGAAGTCGGTCCGCGCGATGGACTGCAGAGTGAGCCTGGGGTCATGCCCACCTCTGCCAAAGTGGAGTTCATCGAGCGACTCATCGACGCCGGGCTTCGACGGCTCGAGGTGACGAGTTTCGTCAATCCGAAAAAAGTGCCGCAGATGGCCGATGCGGAGCAGGTGCTCGCGGGTTTGAACAAGCGCGCTGATGTGCGCTACGTCGGGCTCGTGCTGAACCAAAAGGGGTTCGAGCGCGCCGTGGCGGCAGGTTGCAACGAGGTCGGCATGGCCGTCGTCGCCAGCGATACGTTTAATCGGCGTAACCAGGGAGTCGGCACCGACGAATCGATCGCCGTCTGGCTCGACATTGCCAAGCAGGCGCACGCCGCAGGGGTGCGCCCGCAGGTCACGGTGTCGGCGGCGTTCGGCTGCCCGTTCGAGGGCGAGATCGCAGTGGATCGGGTCATCGAGGTCGCGCGGCGGGTCGCCGAGGGCAATCCCCACGAAATGGCCTTCGCCGACACCATCGGCGTGGGAGTGCCATCGCAAGTGAGCGAAATTCTGGGGCGCGCTGCGGCGGCCTTGCCCGGTATGCCGCTGCGCGCTCAGTTTCACAACACCCGAAACACAGGCCTCGCCAATGCCTATGCGGCGGTGGTGGCGGGGGTCAGCGCGCTGGACTCCAGCGCCGGTGGCATCGGCGGGTGCCCCTTTGCGCCGTCCGCCACGGGCAACATTCCGACCGAAGACCTCGTCTACATGCTCGAACGCTCGGGCTTCAGCACCGGCATCGATCTCGACAAATTGATTGCAACGGGGGAGTGGCTGCAGGGCGTGCTCGGACGCAGCATTCCCAGCATGTTGCTGAAGGCCGGAACATTCCCCAAGGCCACGGCGCGGGCGGCCTGACGCGTAGCCAACGGACAAGCGCGCACATGCGGATTGCGCGATGCGCGGCGAGGTCGGATACTCCGTACTGCTTTCCTTTTCCCGATATCGAGCCCAAGGGGGGCGCATGTCATATCGATTGGGTGTAGACGTTGGCGGCACGTTCACGGACCTGCTGCTGGTACAAGAAAAAACCGGCCAGACCTGGTCGGCTAAGGTTCCCTCGACACCGGCCGATCAGTCGATCGGCGTGCTGAACGGCATCAAGCGAGTGTGCGAGCGGGCGGGCATTGATCCGAGCCAGATCGACCACGTGATGCATGGCACCACGGTAGCCACGAACACTGTGCTCACCGGCACCGGTGCTCGCTGTGGCCTCGTGACGACCAAGGGTTATCGGCAGGTGCTGCAGATCGCGCGCTCCTACGTGCCCGGCGGCCTCGGCGGCTGGATCATCTACAACAAGTCGCTGCCGATGGCACCGCTCGCGTGCACCATCGAGGCCGACGAGCGCGTCAGTGCCAAAGGCGAAGTCGTCAAGACGCTCGATGAGAAGGCGCTGCGTCAGAGCTTGCGCTCGCTCAAGTCGCAAAACATCGAAGCGCTGACGGTCTCGCTGATCAACTCGTTCGCGAACCCTGCCCACGAACGTCGGGTGCGCGAGATCGCCATCGAAGAACTGCCAGGCACGCCCGTGTCGATTTCTTCGGATGTCGTGCCGGAGATGCAGGAGTACGAGCGCACCGTCACCACGGTCGCCAACTCCTACGTGCGCCCGCGCGTCGATCGCTACGTCAAGAACGTCAAGGCCAAACTGGGTGAGGTCGCCAAGGACGTCAAACTGCACATCCTGCGTTCAGACGGTGGTCTGGCTTCGGCATCCTCGGCGGCCGAATATCCGGTCAACTTGCTGATGTCGGGCCCCGCGGGTGGCGTGACCGGCGCGCTGTGGGTGGCAGTGCAGGCGGGATTCCCCAACCTGCTCACCGTCGATGTCGGCGGCACCTCCACCGACGTGGCACTCATTCAAGGTGGTCAGCCGCGGCTGCGCCGCGAAACCACGGTCGGCGACGTCACGGTTCGTGCCTCCTCGGTCGACATTCGTACGGTTGGTGCGGGCGGCGGGTCGATCGCCCACGTACCGGAGCTCACCAAAGCGCTGCGCGTCGGCCCGCAGTCGGCCGGTGCAGACCCCGGTCCCGCGGCCTACAACCGCGGCGGTACGGAGCCGACCGTCGCCGATGCGAACATCGTGCTCGGCTATCTGCCGGAAATGCAGAAGCTCGGCGGCGACATGGTGCTCAACCGCGAACTGGCGCAAACAGCCGTCAAGAAGGTCGGTGATGCGCTGGGACTCAACGTCAGGCAAGCGGCGCAGGGCATCTACAACATCGTCAACGAGAACATGGTCGGTGCACTGCGTCTTGTGTCAGTCGAGCAGGGCTACGATCCGCGTGATTACGCGCTCATCGCTTTCGGTGGTGCGGGCCCGTTGCACGCGAACGCATTGTCGCGCTTGCTCGGTTCCTGGCCGTCGATCATCCCGCCGGGCCCGGGCGTGCTCTGTGCACTGGGCGATGCCACTACGGCGGTACGTGACGAGCGTGCGCGTACCTATGTGCGCAGGTTCAGCGAGACCAACGCCAAAGAAATCGAGAAGATCCTGAAGACACTCGCAGGCGATGCGTCCAAGGGCCTCGAGGCCGAAGGAGTCTCGAAGAGCGAAATCACCACCAGTTATCAGGTCGATCTGCGTTACCACGGCCAGGGCCTGCGCCTGACGGTCGAGGTGAACCTGAAGGAGCTGCAGAAGAAGCGCTTGAAGGCGATCTCCGACCAGTTCGACGAGGAGCACGAGCGCCTCTTTACCTTCGCGCTGCCGCTCGAGCACGAGCTCGTCACGCTGCGTGCTGCCGTGCAGGGTCAGGGCATCAAGATCAAGCGTCAGTCGCTCGCCAAGGGCGGCACGGATCCGAAGGACGCAGTCGTGGGCAAGCAAAAGTCGTACATGGAGGGCAAGGACGTCACTGCCATCGTTTACGACCGTGCCAAGCTCAAGGCTGGCAATAAGGTACGCGGCCCGGCCATCGTCATGGAGATGGACTCGACTTCGGTGATCCTGCCGAAGCACACCGGACACGTCGACAAGTCCGGCTGCATCCTGATCTACCCCGACAAGTTCAAGGCGCCGAAGAAGGCTGCCGGTAAGAGGAAGTAATCCCATGCCCGCAACAATCATTCAACGCAACAAGAAGCCCTTCAAGAAGACGAAGGTCGACACGGTTACCATCGACATCATCGAGAGCGCGCTGCGCAACGCGCGCTACGAGATGGACACGGTGTTGTTCCGCACGGCGATGTCACCGGGCATCCGTGAGCAGCACGACGAATTCCCGATGATTGCCAACACCGAAGGCAAGATGGTCTTCGGTCAGTTCGGCTCGTTCATCTGGGGCTTCATGCAGGGCTACGACGGCACGGTGGAAGAGGGCGATATCTTCCTGACCTCCGACCCGTACTCGGTCAACGGCGCCATCAGCCATGCCAACGACTGGCTGATGCTGATGCCGGTGTACCGTGGCGGTCGAATCGTGGCTTGGACGGCGATGTTCGGTCACATGACCGACGTCGGTGGCAAGGTCCCAGGATCTCTGCCCACCGATGGCACCACCATCTATGAAGATGGCATCGTGGTGCCGCCCACCAAGATCTACAACAAGGGCAAGCTCAACGAAGACGTGCTGCGTGTGGTGCTGCACAACTGCCGTCTGCCCGAGTGGAACCTGTCGGACTTCAACGCGATCACGGCGGCGCTACGTACCGCTGCCACGCGCTGCGTCGAGATCGCCGAGCGTTTCGGCGATGACGTGTTCTACTCGGCCATGGACGCCATGCTCGAGCGCAACAAGCGCGCGATGCGCGCGCTTATTCGGCAGAACGTGCCCGAGACCAAGCAGTTCTTTGAAGACTACATCTGCGACGACGGCCTGAACATGGGTCCGTACCGTATCAAGTGCAGCATGTGGCGCGAGGGTGACAAGTGCATCTTCGACTTCTCGGGTACCGATCCGCAGTCGATTTCTTCGATCAACTTCCTGTTGAACGAAGAGATGTTCAAGATGTTCGCGGGCATTTACATGATCATGGTGTTCGACCCGCAGATCCTCTTCAATGACGGGTTCTATGACCTCATGGAAGTGCGTATCCCGCCGGGCACACTGCTCAAGCCGTTGAAGCCCGCAGCGCTCTCCTGCCGCACGCACGCCTTGGGTCGCATCTTCGACATCTTGGCGGGCCTGCTCGGGCAGGGTAACCCGGACTTCATGTGCGGCGCCGGTTTCTCGGACAGCCCGCACTTCATGTACTCGGGCTACAACAAGGATGGTGAGTGGTATCAGCTGTACCAAATCACTTTCGGCGGTATTCCGGGCAAGCCCTTCGGCGACGGACCGGACGGTCACTCGCTGTGGCCGTCATTCACCAACGTGCCGAATGAGTTCCTCGAGAGTTACTTCCCGCTTCGCATCGACATCTACGAAACCATCGCGGACACCGGTGGTGCGGGCAAGAACCGCGGCGGCAACGGATTGCGCATCGGCTATCGGTTCCTCGAGCCGGGTGAAATCTCGATCCATGACGATCGTTGGCTGACCTATCCCTGGGGTGCGAACGGTGGCGAGCCCGGCGCTCGCAGCCGCAAGCTCCTCCAGCGCGCCAACGGCACCGAGGAGTTGCTGCCGTCCAAGATCGACCACGTCAAGGTCGAGGCGGGCGATCTGCTGATCGCCGACACGTGGGGCGGTGGCGGTTGGGGCGACCCGCTCGAGCGTGCCGCGTCACAAGTGGCGTTCGATGTCGTTGCAGGTCTTGTCACCCAGGCTGGCGCGAAGCGTTATGGCGTTATCATCAGTGCCGACGGCGTGTTGGATGAGAAGGCCACCGAAGCGCTGCGAGCCAAGATGCGTGCGAAACGTGGACCGAAGAAAATCTTCGATCGCGGTTTCGAGTCCATCGAGGAGCTCAAGGCTCGCTGCAAGGCGGAGACCGGCTTCGATCCTCCGGGTCAGCCGCGTTTCACCAAGTGGGCGGCCGTCGCAGCCGAGGCGCTGATGAAGAAGAAGGGCATCAAGGCTGCCTGAGGCCTCTTCGCGTTCTCAACGACGACATACAGTCCCCGCTCCGAGAGGTGCGGGGACTTTTTTTTGGAAGGTACATCGTGTCCGATCAATACACCGCCGTGGGCTACAGCTCGACCTCGATTGGCATGGGTACAAAGCCCGCCGTGCTGGTGGTCGATTGGCAGCTGGCCTTCACGGATCCGCGATTCGAGCTCGGTGGGCTTGCCCGTCTGCATGCCGCGCGGGATAACACTGCGCTACTTCTGAGCAAGGCCCGCGCGCACGGCATACCCGTCGCTGCGTGCTTCACGGCTTATTGCAGCAGCAAGGATATGCCGCTGTGGAAAGTGGCTGCCGTGCGCAAGGAGTTTTTCTATGGCCATGAATGCACCGCCATGGACCCGAAAATCTTCGACGAGCGCGACTTTACCTACAGCAAGAATGCCCCATCGATGTTCTTTCAGACGCCGCTCATCACTTGGCTCGTACGCCAAAACATCGACACGGTGTTCGTCACCGGCTGCACGACGAGCGGCTGCGTCCGCGCGACGATCGTCGATGGCTTTTCCTTCGGCTTTCGAGTGCAAGTGGTAGCCGATTGCTGCGGCGACGCGGAGGAGGGACCGCACAACGACACGCTGCGCGATGTGGGGCGGCGCTACGCTGACGTCGTTGATCGTGCCGAAGCAGAGCGACAGTTCGAGGCGCTTGGGCGCTCGGATTCCGGTAGGGGTGCAACGGCGTGAGCCTGCAACGCGTCGGCTTGTGGTTGGGCGTCGCCCTGTTCACGGCGATGTTGCTGCTGCCGGTGCCTGAGGGCTTATCGCCAGCCGGCTGGCGCGTGGCGGCGGTCACCGTGCTCATCGGGTGTTGGTGGTTTACCGAAGCCGTTCCGGTCACCTTGACGGGTAGTCTGCCGTTTTTGTTGCTGCCGCTGCTCGGCGTCACCAAGCCCGAGGCCGTGGCGGGCCAGTACATGTCGCCGGTGTTGTTCTTGATTCTCGGCGGTTCGGTCCTCGGTCTGGCGTTCGAGAAATGGAATCTGCATCGAAGGATGGCGTTGTTCGTGGTGTCGCGCTCGAGAGCGCAACAGAGAGCGTTGCTGCTGGCGATCATGGGAGTGACGGCCTTCGTCTCTGTG
>JBJTBK010000146.1:0-2349 GCA_046091245.1 Nevskiaceae bacterium
GCAGCGACAGAAAGCCGGTCTGGTCGATATCGAGATTCGCGGCGAAGGCCCTGAGCGCCGTATCGCTGTGCGTCAACCTGCGCCCGTACTCGGGCGCGAACTCAACGAACGCGAACGTCTCGCCGTGCTCGATGCCCTCGCCCTCTCTACCGCCGATCTCGATCCGCGCTGCGAGATGCGGATCGTGGGTTCAGCGGGCAATCGCTTGCTGGTCGGCGTGCGCAGCACCAAACAATTGAAACAACTGAAGCCCGATTTCAATCGGCTGACCACCCTGTCGGCACAACTTGGTGCCTCGGGGCATTTCGTGTTCACCACCGAATCAGGGGTCGATGACTGCCTGACCATGTCGCGCATGTTCTGCCCGGCGATCGGCATTTCGGAAGATCCGGTCAGCGGCAACGCACACGGCTTGCTCGGCGCCTATTTGTTGCACCACGGTCTGCTGCAAGCCAATGGAGATCGGGCACGCTTCTCGGGAGCGCAGGGCCACTATCAGCAACGCCCCGGAAGGGTAGACGTGGAACTCGAATTGGCCAACGGCGCGCTGGCCGGAGTCTGGATCATCGGCAGCGCGACCATGGTGTTCGAGACCACGATCGCGCTGCCCTGATCGATCAAAGAAAGCGCCAGTTTCGCTGGCGCTTTTTCCCTGAGCGTTGTTTTTCTTAGAAGTCGACGCGCACCGACAACTGCAGACGACGCGGCAGGTAGAAGCTGCGCGGCTGACCGTAGAGAGCGCTGTAATCGAACGGCCCGTAGTTGTAGCCGGTCTGCTTGTCGAACACGTTGAACAGGTCCGCGCGGAACTTGACGAGCGGCATCGAGCCGATCTTGAAGTCTTGCGTGTAGTTCAGATCAAGCTGCCAATGACTCGGGCTGCGACGGCTGCCCGCAGGCTCGGCATAGGCGCCGGATGCGAGGCTGTCGCTACCCGTGCCCTGACCATAGAAGCTGCTCGACCATGTCTCCCAAGGCTTGCCGGACTGCGCCACGAGGAAGGCACCGATGTTCGCCTTCCAATCGGTGGTGTAGTAACCGTACATCTTGAAGATGTGCGGACGGTCGCCAGAGAGCGTGCCCCACTTGTTGTCCCAGGTGTATTGACCCGGACCATCAGCGTAGAACGATGAAGCGATGAAGGTGGTCGAGTCAGTCAACGAGGTGGTGTTGTCCTGACGGCGGAACGACGGCCCCTTGACACCGCTTTATGCTGGTTTCAGGCTTGGGATAGATCTTTCAGGGAGACCTCAAAATGACCACGACCCGTTCCATCGGCCGCAAACGCGTTGCGTGTCGGGCTGTGCCCGCCCTGCTGTTGGTCGCTGCCGCGTCCGCACCGGCGCAGCAGGCCGCTTCGACGGCGGCGCAGGACACCAGCAAGCTCGAGACCGTGATCGTCACCGGCTCGAGCATCCGTCGGCAGGTCTCCGACAGCGCGGTGCCGCTGCAGATCATCACCACCGAAGACCTCCGTCGCGAGGGCATCAACAGCCCTGAGCAGCTGGTCAGCTACCTCGTCAGCAACGGCAACGGCCTCGACAACCTCGCCGGCAACGCCGACGTGGTCACCGGCGCGCAGCGCGGCAACAACGGCGCCTCGTCGGCCAACCTGCGTGGTCAGGGCCCGGCGGCGACGCTGGTGCTGCTCAATGGTCGCCGCGTCGCGGCGCACGGCCTCAACGGCGGCGCGGTCGACATCAACCAGATCCCGATGGCCGCCATCGAGCGCGTCGAGATCCTGAAGGACGGCGCCTCGGCGATCTACGGCACCGATGCCATCGGCGGCGTCATCAACTTCATCCTCAAGCGCAACTTGCAGGGCCTGAGCCTCACCGGCTTCGCCGACATCACGGAACTCGGCGGCAGCGCCATCTACCGCGGCAGCGCGGCGGGCGGCTATGGCGACATCGACTCGGACGGCTGGAACGTGATGGCCACGGTCTCGGTACGCGACCACCGCGAGCTGCGCGGCGACCAGCGCGATTTCGTGAACACCTTCCAGCCGGACCGCGGCGTGTCCGTCGATACGCGCGGCACACCGTTCGCAACCATCCTGCCTCTCGGCGTGGGTACGGGTGCGCTCGGCACGGGCACCCCGGCGGGCACCATCATGAACGCTTCGACCAATGCGCCCTTCCTGCCGGGCAGCACCACCATCCGGGCGTCCGGCGGCATCAACCCGCTCGACCTGCCGGGCGGCGGCGGCTGCGGCCAGATCGACGGCATGCAGGCCTACGACACCCGGCTCTGGAACTTCCCCGAGGCCGAGTACGCCTGCGCCTGGGATACAGGTCGCGCGGCGGTGCTGCAGCAGCCGATCAAGACGGTCGATTTCGTCGCCCGCGG
>JBJTBK010000147.1:0-28817 GCA_046091245.1 Nevskiaceae bacterium
GATGGCATGGGGGCCTGCCGCCCTTACGTGCTGCTCATCTTGTCGGGTGTCGCGATCTCGGCGCTGCTCGGCGTGCTGTAGCCCGGTTGAACGCCGTAGCGTAACGGCGTGCACTCCACGGCCGCTCCGCTCGCGCTGCTCTGGCACCGCACCGACCTGCGGCTGAGTGACCATCCGGCGCTCTGCGCGGCAGCGCAGGCGAGCGGCGGACGCGTGCTCGGCGTCATCGTGCTGCCTGAGCTGACGCGCGCGAGTCCGCGTCGGCTCGGGTATCTGCTGCAAACAATCGCGGAGCTTCGCGCGGCGTGGCGGGCGCAAGGCTCGGCGCTGATTGTGCTGCGCGGCAAGGCCGACAGCGCCCTACCCGCCCTCGCCACGCGCCTAGGCGTGCACGAAGTGCACACCGCCCCCTGCCCTGCGTTCGATGAACAACTCGAGAATGCCGCGGTGCAACAGGCGCTCGCAGCGCAGTCGATCGCGCTCGTCGTCCACGATGAAGTCACACTGATCGCCGCCGCCGATCTGCCGTTTGCCATCGACGCATTGCCCGATGTGTTTTCGAACTTTCGCCGCGCCGTCGAGCGAGGGGGTGCCTGGGGGGCCCTCGTTCGCGACCCGCTCGAGGAATGCGTGCTGGCTCCCTTGCCCGCGAGCCTCGTCGCCGAGTTGGACGCGCAGACCGAGACCACGCTCGCGGCCGAAGATCTCCGCATCGCACACGCTACAGCGCAGCAGCATGATCCGCGCAGCGCGTTTCATGCAGAAGGCGGGCGTTCCCATGCGCTGGCGCGTATTCGCCACTGGTTCTGGGATACTGACGCTATCGCCCGCTACAAGCAGACCCGCGACGGACTGCAGGGTGCCGATTTCTCTTCTCGCCTCTCGCCGTGGCTCGCACTCGGTGCCGTGTCACCGCGCGAGGTCGGCAAAGAAATCCATCGCTATGAGCGCGAGCGCACCGCCAACGAGTCGACGTATTGGCTCGGCTTCGAGTTGCTGTGGCGTGATTACTTCCCCATGGTGATTCGTCGTCATGGCAGACGGGCGTTCGCCGCCTCCGGCGTGCGAGGACGTACACCCTGCGGCGCGCTGGCTGCCGAGGTCTTTGATCGATGGTGTCGCGGCACGCCGGGAGAACCCTTCGTGGATGCGGCCATGCGCGAGCTCGCCGCCACCGGGCAGCTGTCAAACCGTGCGCGGCAGAATGTGGCGACTTGGCTCACCCGTACCGCAGGCATCGACTGGCGCTGGGGCGCCGCGTGGTTCGAACAGCAGCTGATCGACTTCGACGTCGGACCAAACTGGGGCAACTGGCAGTACGTAGCCGGGGTCGGCAACGACCCGCGCAATCGCGTGTTCAACGTGAAGGGCCAGGCCGAGCGATACGACCCGGACGGCGCTTACCAAGCGCTGTGGCTCACCTGAATCGCGACTCCGACTTCAGGGCAGCAGCACCGTCGAGCCGGTCGTCTTGCGCGCTTCGAGATCGCGATGCGCTTGAGCGGCATCGGCGAGCGCATAACGCTGGCCGATATGCAGCTTGACCTTGCGCGAGGCCACCACCCGAAACAGCGCCCGCGCCGCCGCATCGAGATCCTTGCGAGCGGCGATGTAGGCGAAGAGCGACGGCCGCGTCAGAAACAGCGAGCCGCGCTTGGAGAGTTCGAGCGGCGAGATGGCCGGCGGCGGACCTGAGGCATTGCCATAGCTCACCATCATGCCGAGGGGTTTCAGGCAATCGAGCGAGTCCATGAAAGTCTCGCGTCCGACCGAGTCGTACACCACGGCGACACCCTGGCCGCCCGTCAACGCGCGCACCTGCTCGACAACCTTGTCGCGACCCATGACGAGCACGTGCTTGCAGCCATTGCGCCGGGCGAGCGCCACCTTGGCTTCGCTGCCCACCACCCCGATGACGCGCGCGCCAAGGGCCTTGGCCCACTGACACAAAATCAAACCGACACCACCGACGGCCGCATGCACCAGAATCCAATCGCCCTTTTGCACGCGATAGGTGCGGCGCAGCAAATACTCGGCGGTGAGGCCCTTGAGCATCAGCGCTGCGGCCTGCTCATCACTGATGGCTTTCGGCAACTTGACGAGCCGGCTCGCCGGGACGTTGCGCACTTCGCTGTAACTGCCAGGTTGCGTGTGCACGTAGGCCACGCGATCACCCTTTCGAAACCCGCGTGTTTGGCGACCGACGGCGACAACGACACCCGCCGCTTCACGACCGAGGCCACCCGGAAGCGGCATCGGATAGAGGCCGCTACGATCGTAAACGTCGATGTAATTGAGGCCGATGGCGGTATGGCGAAGTTGCACCTCGCCGGTGGCGGGTGCACCAGGATCGCAGGCTTCGAAACGCATCACCTCGGGGCCGCCGGCCTCGTGGATGCAGATGGCTTTGGACATGCCGCGAGTTTACAACGCGGATTCGTCCGTTTCGCCAGTGCGGATACGAATCACCCGATCGATGTCGGTAATGAAAATCTTGCCATCGCCCACCTTGCCGGTCTTGGCAGCCTTCACGATGGCCTCCGTGACCTGATCGACGAGGTCGGCTCGAACCGCCACTTCGATGCGGGTCTTGGGGACGAAATCGACGACGTACTCAGCGCCGCGATAGAGCTCGGTGTGGCCGCGCTGGCGACCAAAGCCTTTGACTTCCGTAACGGTCATGCCCGAGACGCCGATCTCCGACAAGGCGGCGCGGACGTCGTCGAGCTTGAACGGCTTGATGATGGCGGTGACGAGTTTCATGTTGTGTTACTCCCGATGCGTGGCGCGGAACCGTGGCGCCAGCAATATTGCACCTTCCGTGCCACGCCGGGGAGACCCCTACGGACGCATTTTTCGCGCTCTGCCCGGACTCTCACGCTCCGGCGCGCACCATTATGGCGCAGCACGGTCAGGCGGGCGCCCGCGAGTGGTGCGCCACAGGGTTATTTCCTATGCTCGCGGACATGGATCGCATCGTCATCGTCGGGGCCGGACAAGGGGCGGCTCAGTGCGTCGAGGGGTTACGGCGGAAAGGATACGGCGGCGAACTGACGATCATCGGCGATGAGCCGGTGCTGCCCTATCAACGCCCGCCGCTATCGAAGAAATACTTGGCTGGCGAGCTGCCCGTGGAGCGCATGTTGTTGCGTCATGAGGCGTTCTATGCGGAACAACGCATCGCCATGCGGACGGGGCGACGCGTCATGCGTATCGATCGGGGGTCACGGCGCCTGCACCTCGATGACGGCGCCCTGCAGGACTACGATGCGCTCATCATTGCCACCGGCAGCCGCCCACGATCCCTGCCGCTCGCCGGCGTCGACGCGCCAGGCGTGCATGTGCTGCGCACGATGGCCGATGCCGATGCGCTGCGCGTCGAGGCCGCCGCGGGCAAGCACGCCGTGATCATCGGCGGCGGCTACATCGGGCTCGAAACGGCAGCGACATTGCGACAACTTGGCATGGAAGTCACCGTACTCGAAGCGGCCGATCGACTCATGAACCGAGTGGTCGCCGAACCCATCTCCTCGTATTACCACCACGAACACACCCACCACGACGTCACGATACGCTGCGGCGCACGCGTCAACGGTCTGCGCACCGGCGCAAACGGTCGGATTGCGGCGGTGCTCACCGATGCGGGCGAGCTCGCGGCTGATTTGCTGGTGATCGGCGTTGGCGTCGTACCCAACGAAGAACTCGCGCGCGAAGCGGGCCTCGACTGCGACAACGGGATCCTGGTGGACGAGCGTTGTCGCACGGCCGACCCTGTGATCTACGCCATCGGCGATTGCAGCAATCACCCTTCGATGCACTACGGCCGACGCGTGCGACTCGAGTCTGTCGACAACGCCTTCGAGCAGGCCGCCACCGTGGCCGCCAACCTTGCAGGCATCGACACCGTGCACAACCGAGTGCCGTGGTTCTGGTCGGACCAGTACCACCAAAAGTTGCTGATCGTGGGGCTCGCCGCCGGGCACGACCAAATGGTGTTGCGCGGTGACCCCGCGTCACACAGTTTTTCGTGCTGCTACCTGCGCGCGGGCGAGCTGATCGCCATCGACACGGTCAACAACGCCAAAGATCAGATGGCCGCGCGCAAACTCATCGCGGCGCGCTTTCGGCCCGACCCTGCAAAACTCGCCGACAGCAGTATCGCGCTCAAAGATTGTAGCGATTGAGACGCCAGCTTCACGAGGCCCGTGGCAACTCGGGGTAGCGCCCGAGGCGCAGCAACATCAGCCCCGAGAGCACAAACATGCCGACGTACACCCACAGTGCGGGGGTGTGCGTGCCGAGCGAGTCGAAAACCCGATTGGTGACGATCACGGCGGTGCCCGAGCCAAAGGTCCATGCGGCGTACTGCCAGCCGTAATTCTCGCCGTAGGCGAAGTTGCCGAAGTAACGCGTGATCAGCACTGCGATCACGTCGAGTTCGGCCCCGGCCGCAAGGCCAATGCACACGGCAGCGATCAGAGCGGTGGTGCCGCTGGCGTCAAGGGCGAGCAGCGTCACACCGATGATGGGGAACACCAGGATCGCAGCCGCCACGAGCGGCGCGAAGAACCGGTCCATCAGGAAGCCGGCAAACGCCCGACCGACGATGAGGGCGAGGCCCAGCGCACCCTGCACGGCAGCGGCCTGCTCCGGCGTCACGCCGCGTGCGCTCAGGATGGGCACGAGCGGGATGAGCACTCCGCCGATGCCGAACGAGAGCAGCAGGAAAGCAATGAACATCTGCCAGAAGCGCCACTGGCGACGCGACTCGCGCGCGTCGTAGCCGAAACGCTCGACAGGCAACGCGGCCTGGCCGCCCGTCGTGGAACCTGCCACCGCACCGTCCGCGGCGGCCTTGCCCTGCGGCACATCGCCGTCGAGCCCGAGGCCTACATCACTCGGCGAGTCTCGCAGTTTCCAAAACACGATCGGCAAGGTCACCACCAGCGTGAGCACGCCGAGCCCCACGTAGGCACCGCGCCAACCCACCGTGCTGATTAGGTATTGCGACACCGAAGACAGCACCGCGCCGCCAATGCCGATGCCTGCGAGGGCCGCACCGAAGGCTTGCCCACGTCGTCGATCGAACCAGGCAGCAATGACGCGCGAGTAGGCGACCGACGAGGTGCCTGCACCGATGATCGGCATCAACGCGAATACGGCATAGAAATGCAGCGGGTTGGGGGTGAGCCAGTAGAGCGAGATCAGCGCGAGTGCAAACAGCACGATGCCGAGCAGCGCCCAGCGACGCACGCCCTGTCGATCGAACAATCGCCCGATGTAGAGCGAAGAGATCACCGTGACGATCGTGCCCACCAGCGTCACGAGGGCATACTGCGTCTGGCTCCAGCCGAATTCTTTGGTAATCGGCCCTTGAAAGATGCCGATGGCGAACAAGTTGATCGAGGCGACGCCGGTGGCCAGACCCACCATGGTCGCGAACACGAGGCCGCGCGTGCCTTGAGGCAAGGCGGCGAGTACGGTCGCCACGATAGCGAGCGCAATCATCGCGCCACGAAACAACGGCGGCACGGTGAACGCGACGCCGAGCAGAATGACCGCCAGGGCTACGAGGCGCTTATCGAATGGCATGGATCCCCCTTGCGACCCGTTACAACCGGGCCACGGCGATCATAGCCCGAACGCAGCCAGACAGACCGCCTCTCGCTCAGGCGAGGTAGCTGGCAAGGAATGCGTCGAAGTCGCCCTGAGGTGCTTGCGCCATCGCTTCGGCCACCTGCAGCGATTCCTCGGCTTGCGAGGCGAACTCGCCGAGACGCGCCGGGTTCGGCTCATGCAGATCGAGAAAATCGGCCTTGTGAGCCGCCGACGTACGCAGAGCGAGATCGAAGAACGACTCGCCCGTATCGCGCAACTCGCGGATCAATCGCGAGGAAGGCGTGAGGGAAACATCGTCGAGTTTGGCCGCCTGCACGGCGAGCGCCGCGGCGTAGGGCTTCTGCGGGTCACCGTGATCGAGCAGCTCGCACACGCCCTGCATCTGATCGAGGATTTCGCGAGCCCAATCGAGCATCGGCGCTTTGCGGCCGTCGCGAACGAGCTGCAAGCCGGGCTCACGCCCATGCCGTGCCACGGTCACGTGATTGCCATCGAGCGCAGCGGTCTCGCCCGAGTCGATGAGTGCGCTATCGCGCATCAGACAAAAGGCGAGGAACGCTTCGAGGAAGCGCATCTTGTTCTGATTAACGCCCACCGGGTCGAAGGCACTGACATCGAGCGCGCGCACCTCGACGTACTCCACCCCCGCGCGCAGCAGCGCTTGGGTGGGTCGCTCGCCCGAGCGAGCGACGCGCGTCGGGCGGGTGAAGGCGTAGTACTCGGTCTCGATTTGCAGCAGATTGGCATTCAGCTGCCGATAGACACCGTCGACCTTGACGCCGAGCCGCTCGTACTCTGGATGCGGCGTGCTGATCGCGCGCGTCAAATCGCGCACGTAGTCGGCGAGACTGTTGACCGATACTTCAACGCCGGACTGGCTTCGATTGCGATAACCAAGATCGCTCATACGCAGCGATGTGGCATGGGGCTCCCAAGCCGTGCCGCGACCGAACTCGGGCAAGGTTTCCCCCCGCGCGCGCAGGAACGACTTGCACACCGTCGGCGATACACCAAAGAGATACAGCACGATCCAACCATGCCGTCGGTAATTGCGCAGCAACTCGAAATAACTCGAGGAAACAAAATCCTGGCCCACATCGCGCGACTCGCGAATGCTCGCCCAGGCCTCCCACAGGCGCTCGGGGAAGGAATAGTTGAAGTGCACCCCGGAGATCGCCTGCATCACGCGCCCGTACCGCAGCCCCAAGCCTTCGCGGTAGATGGTCTTCATGCGGCCGACATTGGAGGGCCCGAATTGCGCGATCGGAATGCTCGCATCGCCATCGACCACGCAGGGCATGGAAGTCGCCCACAGCAACTCATCGCCCAGATGCCGATACACGAACTGGTGCAGATCACACAGGTACTGCAGCAACTCCCAATTGGTGCGGAAGGTCGGCGTGACGAGTTCGATCAACGCCTCGGAGTAATCGGTGGTGATGTGATCGTTGGTGAGCGCCGAGCCGAGCGCCGCAGGATGGGGCGTGGTCGCGATGCGACCCGCGGGCGTGACGCGCAAGGCTTCCTTCTCTACGCCACGACGGCCGCCTTGCAACAGCGTGGGCTCGCCGGCATTGACCAACGACGCCAGGCGGCGCTCAAAGACGCGATCGCTGCGTGAGCTCGCCATGTGGTGTGGCTACCAGGGAATCCGGCCGGTGAGCACCTCACGCGCCATGCGGAAGTCACCGCGCAGGCTGTAGAGAGGGTGCTTGAAGGTGGCGGGCGTATTCTTTTCAAAGAAATAATGCCCGATCCATGCCAACGCGTAGCCAGTCAAAAGTCCGGTAAGCAGCCACCGCGGCTGCCCCTGCACCACGGCCAGTGCAAACTGCAGCATTGCGCCAAGCGTACCCACCACGTGCAAGCGACGCGACGTACGATTCGCGTGCTCGCCAAGGTAGAACGGGTAAAACTCTTGGAACGTCTTGAAGGACATGGGGCTCGGGCTGACTCGCAGAGTCTTGGGCTACGGCCGGGCATCTTGCCGTGCCGATGGCGACGGGCGCAACCGCAACGGCCGCAGGACTCGCCGGCATCGACCCAAGCGTTTACCCTACGGTTCATGAATACCCAAACCCGTCGAAATCCTGACCTCGCCCTCGCTGTTGCACTGTGCAGCACGCTGCTCGGCATCTCGGCCTGCTCCACCACCGGTGCCGTGACGAAACAAGACTCACGGGCTGCGAGCAGCGCACCGGTGGCCACGGCGAACAAACCCGCCTCGCTCTACCCCTCGACCTACAAGGTCGTCGAAGCAGCGCCCACGCTGATTCGTAATGCCACGCTGCTCACCGGCGCGGGCGAACGACTCGACGGTGCCGACTTGCTACTACGTGACGGCAAGGTCGCCGCGATCGGCAAATCGCTTGCAGGACCGACGGGCACGCGCATTATCGATGCGAGCGGTCGATGGGTGACGCCGGGCATCATTGATGTGCACTCGCACCTCGGTGTGTATCCCTCGCCCGGTGTCGAGGCGCATTCGGACGGCAATGAAGCCACCGCACCCGCCACGCCGCAGGTGTGGGCTGAGCATTCCGTGTGGCCGCAGGATCCTGGCTTTGAGGCGGCGCTCGCAGGCGGCATTACGACAATGCAAGTGCTGCCCGGCTCCGCCAACCTGTTCGGTGGTCGCAGCGTCGTATTGAAGAACGTGCCGTCGGTGACCTACCAGGGAATGAAATTCCCCGGTGCGCCGCAAGGGCTCAAAATGGCCTGCGGCGAAAATCCGAAGCGGTTCTATGGCAACCGCCGTCAACTGCCCTCCACTCGCATGGGCAACGTCGCTGGCTGGCGCGCGCAATGGATCGAGGCGCAGGAGTATCAGCGTGATTGGCGCCAGTACGAGTCACGTTTGGCCGCTGGCGCGAAGGATCTGCGCCCGCCGAAGCGCGACCTGCGACTCGAGACGCTCGCCGGCGTGTTGCGCGGGGAGATCCTGATCCAGCATCACTGCTACCGCGCCGACGAAATGGCCATCGTGCTCGATATGGCGCGCGAGTTCGGCTACAAAGTCACCGCGTTCCATCACGCCACCGAGGCGTACAAAATCGCCAATCTGCTCGCCGAGAACAACGTGTGTGCGGCGATGTGGGCCGACTGGTGGGGTTTCAAGATGGAGTCCTACGATGCGATCCCCGAGAACGCACTGCTCGTCGATGCCGCACCGGGCAGCTGCGCCATCGTGCACTCGGATTCGTCCGAGGGTATACAGCGGCTAAACCAAGAGACGGCCAAAATCCTGGCCGCCGCGCTGCGCATGGGGCAGCCCCTTACCCCGGAGCACGCGATCACCTGGCTCACCCGCAATGCAGCGCGCGCACTTGGCATCGACAACGTCACGGGAACACTCGAGGTCGGCAAGAACGCCGATGTTGTGGTGTGGAGCCGTGATCCGTTCAGCGTCTATGCGCTCGCTGATCAAGTATTCATTGACGGCAGTATCCGACTCGACCGCTCGCGCCCGCGTGGCGCACCGGAGTCAGACTTCATGCTGGGTCAGCCAGCCACCGTCGCCGCCACCTCGGAGACCGCGCCATGACTCGCTTTGCAATGATTCTGGGTGCTTGCGCTCTGGGTGTCGTACTCAGTGTCGTCGGCACCGCAAGCACCGCAGACAGCGTGTTGATTCGTAACGCCACGGTCCACACGATGACGAGTGAAGCACGCAGCGGCACTGATGTGCTGATTCGTGATGGACGCATTGTCGAGATCGGTCGCAACTTGGCAACCCCGAGCGGCATGCGCGTGATCGATGCGCAGGGTCGGCCCGTGACGCCGGGTATCTTTGCCGGTCTCACGCGTGTGGGTCTTGAAGAGATCGGTCTCGAGTCCACCACCGGCGATCATGCGCATCGGCTCGGGCAGATGCGGCCGGAGTTTGATGTCTCGCTCGCCTACAACCCGGCGGCGATGTCGGTCGGTGTGCACCGCAGTAACGGTCTCACCTTCACCGTGCTGACTCCGGGCGCCGCCTCGGGCGGCAGCCTGGTCGCCGGACTCGGTGCGCCCGTAAGTCTTGATGGCTCGGCAATCCTCCCCCAGCGAATCTTGTTCGTGGACCTCGGTGGCGATGCCAACGATCTATCCGGCGGCAGTCGCGCCGCACAGTTCATGCTGCTGCGACAGGCCATTGTCGAGGCGCGAGCCCCCAACCTCGTGATGGTGCACGACGAGCGACTGCTCTCACCCTCAGGCCGACAAGTGCTGCTCGAATTTTTGAAAAACCCGGGGCTCATCGTCTTCGACGTCGATCGGGCGGCGGATATTCGCAATGTGATCCGTCTGGTGCGCGAGGAAAAGCTGCGCGCGGTGATTCGCGGCGGCTCGGAAGGCTGGCGCATTGCGGGCGAACTCGCCGGCGCGCAAATCCCCGTCATCCTCGACCCGCTGGTCAATTTGCCAGACAGTTTCGACGATCTCGGCGCGACACTCGAAAATGCCGCCCGGCTGCGCAAAGCGGGCGTCACCGTCGCCATCTCCCTGCGCGGCAGCGACGTCGACGATGCCGGCAAGATGCGTCAGGCTGCAGGCAATGCCGTAGCCCACGGCATGCCCTGGGCCGACGGTCTCGCCGCGATCACCCGGGTGCCGGCTGAACTCTTTGGCATTGGCGCTCGCTTCGGCAGTCTCGCCGCCGGGCGCCCCGCAGATCTCGTGATGTGGAGCCGCGATCCGCTCGAGGTCAGCAGCGCAGCGCAACTGGTCATCACCAACGGCGTCGTGCAATCGCTCGAGTCGCGGCACAGCGCCTTGCGCGATCGCTACGCCGAGCGTGTTCGTCAAGGCGCTGCACGCTAAGTAGGTCAGGCTTAAGTAGGCAAGGAGCTCACCCATGCTGGTCGGTTCAAGCGTACACCGGGTTGCCATCGTCGGCGGCTCGCGCATTCCTTTCGCACGCTCGCATGGCGCCTATGCTCGCGTGGGTAACACCGAGATGCTCACGGCGGCCTTGCAGGCCGTAGTCACACGCTATGCGCTCGACGGCGTACGCCTTGGGGAAGTCGCGGCAGGCGCGGTCATCAAACACTCTCGTGACTTCAACTTGGCGCGTGAATGCGTGCTGAGTACCACCCTCGATCCGCATACGCCAGCGTTTGATCTGCAGCGTGCCTGTGGCACCAGCCTCGAAGCGGCGATTGGTATCGCCAATAAAATCGCACTCGGTCAGATCGATGCCGGCATCGCCGCGGGCGTCGACTCGGTGAGCGACCCGCCGGTGGTCTACGGTCGTGAGTACCAGCAGATCCTGCTGCGGGCCTTTCGCGCGCGCAGTCTCGGTGGCCGACTCGCACCCTTCCTGTCGCTACGACCGCGGCACTTCAAGCCCGTGATTCCCGACGCCAGCGAGCCGCGCACCGGGCTCTCCATGGGCGAGAGTTGCGAGCTGATGGCCAAGCGCTGGTCGATTACTCGCGCCGCGCAAGATGAGCTTGCCTACGAAAGTCACCGTCGCGCCGCCGCCGCGTGGAGCGAGGGATTCTTTGACGATCTCGTCGTGCCGTTCAGCGGTTTGCAGCGGGACGACAACGTCCGTCCAGACACCTCACTCGCCAAGCTCGCCGCGCTGCGCTCGAGCTTCGATCGCTCTGCAGCCGGCACGCTCACGGCGGGCAACAGCACGCCGCTCACCGACGGTGCCTCAGCCGTACTGCTCGCCAGCGAGGGCTGGGCACGAGCACGGGGCCTGCCGATTCTCGGTTGGTTGAGTTTCGGTAAAGCCTGGGCGGTGGATTTCGAGAAGGCCCACGAAGGGCTGCTGATGGCGCCGGCGTACGCGGTGCCCGCCATGCTGGCCGATGCGGGGGTCACGCTGCAGGACTTCGACTACTACGAAATCCACGAGGCGTTCGCTGCACAGGTGCTGTGCACGCTCGCGGCTTGGGAATCGGCGCAGTTCTGCGGTGAGCGCCTCGGACTGGCAGCGCCCCTCGGCCCGATCGATCGCGCACGACTGAACGTGCGTGGCAGCAGCCTCGCGATCGGTCACCCGTTCGCCGCGACCGGGGCACGCATCCTCGCCACACTCGCCAAGCTGCTCGCCCATGACACGGGTGCGCGACGCGGCCTGATTTCGGTGTGTACGGCAGGCGGGATGGGCGTAACGGCGATCGTCGAACGCGCCTAGGATCGAGCGCGACTTCGGCGCAAACGCGCGCGCCTAGCGCGTGCCCGAGCTGCCGAAGCCACCGCTGCCGCGCTCGGTCGCCGTAAATTCTTCGACGCGCTGCAGCTCGACCTGCAGCACCGGCACGACCACCAGCTGCGCAATGCGCTCACCGGGCTGCACGGTGTAGGTGCTCGCGCCGCGGTTCCAGCACGAGACCATCAATTGTCCCTGATAGTCAGAGTCGATCAGGCCGACGAGATTGCCGAGCACGATGCCATGTTTGTGACCGAGCCCGGAGCGGGGCAGGATCACCGCAGCGAGCGCAGCATCCTCGAGCCAAATAGCCAACCCCGTCGGCAGCAACTGCGCTTCACAGGGACGCAGCTCGAGGGGTGCCTCGACGAGTGCCCGCAGGTCTAGCCCCGCCGAACCCGGCGTAGCGTACGCGGGCAACGGGAATTCGCTTCCTAGGCGCGGATCTAAAACGCGGATCTTCAAGGCGGGTTTGGCCATACATCAGCTCGTGCGAGAAGACCGGGGTCGAGCGGCCGGGAGCCGCGTGGCGATAAATTCGACGAGGCGCTCGGCCACAACCGTTTTGCAGGCGGGCCCGATCTGTAACTGACCATCGGCCCAGAGCACGAGCAGCGTGTTCTCGTTCTTGTCGAATACTTTGTCATCGCCCACTTCATTGGCTGCGATGAGATCCAGCCGCTTGGCGAGCAACTTGCCTCGCGCGTACGCCTCGACATCGTGCGTCTCGGCCGCAAAGCCGACCGTGAACGGTCGGTCGGGTCGGGCCGCCACGGTCGCAAGAATATCGGTGGTTCGCTCGAGTGCGAGCTCGATACGCTCGGCGGTTTTTTTGATCTTGTGCGAAGCGCTGAGCACAGGGCGGTAATCGGCGACCGCTGCCGTGCCGATGAACACATCGAGCCCGGCACACACGCGCTCCACGGCCGCGAGCATCTCGGCAGCGCTTTCCACATCGACTCGGCGCACCCCCGGGGGCGACTCGAGAGACACGGGTCCGGTGACGAGCACCACCTCCGCCCCCGCCGCACTCGCGGCCTCGGCGACAGCAAAGCCCATCTTGCCGCTGCTGCGATTGCTGATGAAACGCACCGGATCGATGCGCTCGCGCGTCGGCCCGGCGGTGACGAGTACGCGACGTCCGCTGAGTGCACCGCGCGGCGACGCCAAAGCCGGCTGCACGGCGGCGGGCGCCTGGCCGCCCAGCGAAGCATCGAGCTGTGCGGCGATCTGCGCAGGCTCCCACATGCGCCCGGAGCCGACCTCGCCGCAGGCCTGCTCGCCTTCGCCCGGTCCAAAGAATTCAACGCCACGCTCGCGCAGTGCCGCCACGTTCGCCTGGGTCACGCTCTTCGACCACATGACGCGATTCATGGCGGGCGCCACGCCGATCGGCGCCTCCGTGGCCAGTACCAGCGTCGTCAACAGATCATCCGCCCGACCGGCCGCGAGCCTCGCGAGACAGTCGGCCGTGGCCGGTGCGATGAGCACGTAGTCGGCCCAACGCGCCAATTCAATGTGGCCCATCGAGGCCTCGGCCGCGGGGTCCCACAGCTCCGCCCGCACCTCGCGTCCAGAGACCGCTTGGAAGGTGGTCGGCGTCACGAAACGCTGGGCACCCGCTGTCATGACGACTTGGACTTCGGCGCCGCGCTCGCGCAGGCGGCGGACCAGGTCCGGCGATTTGTAGGCGGCGATACCGCCGCTGACCCCAAGGAGGATCTTGCGACCCGACAGCGTGCTCATGGGCCGCATTATCGGCCAGCCTCATCGACAACGTCGATTGACGTTTGGTTATGGAGGGATTCTCCGCGGTTGGCCGCTCGCGATCCGCCAAGCGCCCAGAGGATTCTCCGCGCCATGAACAGCCCCCCGACGCGCACACCCACCCTCGCCGCGACTCTGGACTGTGCGCGCTTGGCCGACGCTGAGATCCTTGCACTGCTCCTGCGTGCGGAGCTCAGTCCGCCAGCCCTCGAGCGGGCCCAGGCACTGCTCGGTGAATTTGGCGGGCTACGAGGCCTGCTGACCGCCGACGCCCGTCACGAGCCCCCCAGGCGGGCTCTCGGCGCCCGCGGCGCGTTACGGCTGCAGGCGGCGCTGGAACTGGCGCGGCGTCATTACGGCGAGGCTTTGCGCTGCGGCCCGCTGCTTGGCTCACCGAGCGAAACGCGTCGGTTTCTCATTGCACAGCTGCGCGATCGGCCCTATGAGGTGTTTTGCTGCCTCTACCTCGACAACCGTCACCGGCTGATTGCCTTCGATGAGCTGGTCCGCGGCACGATCGACGGGGCGAGCGTGCACCCTCGCGAAGTCATACGCGAGGCCTTGGCACACAACGCCGCCGCTCTGATCCTCGCGCATAATCACCCCTCAGGCATCGCCGAGCCGAGTCGGGCGGATGAGCTCATCACCCAACGGCTGCGCGATGCGCTCGCCCTCGTCGACATTCGGATCCTCGACCACCTGATCGTCGCGGGTCCGCAGATCCTCTCTTTCGCGGAGCGGGGGCTGATTTAGCCCCCCGCCCACCCCCGCCGGGGGCCCGGACAGACGGGTAGCGGTTGCCGAGCCGCGCGCAGACTGGTATAACAGCGACCCTTTGTTCGGGGCCTAAACTCCCCGATCACCGTAAACCACTGATTTAAAAGGCTTCCTACGATGTCCCGCGTCTGCGAACTCACTGGCAAGCGCCCTACCACGGGCAACCGCGTCTCGCACGCGAACAACAAGAAGCGTCGCCGCTTCCTGCCGAACCTGCACAGGCAGCGTTTCTGGCTCGAGGGCGAACAGCGCTGGGTGTCGCTGCGTGTCAGCACCAACGCCCTGCGTACCATCGAGAAAAATGGCTTGGACGCCGTGGTCGACGACCTGCGCGCCAAGGGCATGAAGATCTAAGCCGGAGCCCGCCACCATGCGCGAAAAAGTGAAGTTGTTGTCCACGGCCGGCACGGGTCACTTCTACGTGGCCATGAAGAACAAGCGTCTGCATCCTGAAAAGATGGACGTGAAAAAGTACGACCCCGTTGTGCGCAAGCACGTGGCGTACAAGGAAACGAAGATCAAGTAAGGGCACTCCGCCCTGCCTGAATTACCCGAAGTCGAAACCACCCGTCGCGGCGTCGAGCTGCACGTGGTGGGTCAGCGTGTGCGTGCGCTTTGCGTGCACGAGCCGCGCCTACGTTGGCCGGTGCCGGCAGATTTGCCGCACCGCCTTGCGGGGCGGCGTGTGGAGCGCGTCACGCGCCGCGCCAAATACCTGCTGTTTCACTTCGATGATGGCGGTATGGTGATGCTGCACCTCGGCATGTCCGGCAACCTGCGTGTGCTGCCGCACACCGCGCCGCGACTCAAGCATGATCATCTCGAATGGTTGCTCGAGAACGGCAGCGTGCTGCGCTTCAACGATCCGCGCCGCTTCGGCTCCGTGCATTGGCTCGAAGGTGACCCCGCGGCACACCCGCTGCTAAAGCAGCTTGGCCCGGAGCCCCTCGAGGATGAATTCGATGCGACCTATCTTTGGTCGCGCTTGCGCGATCGGCGTATCGCGATCAAGCCGCTGATCATGAATGCCCAGGTGGTCGTGGGCGTCGGCAACCTCTACGCGAGCGAGGCCTTGTTTGTCGCAGGTATCCGCCCGGGGCGGGCTGCGCGGCGCGTCACGCGGGACGAAGCCGAGCGCCTCGTGCAAGCCATCAAGTCGGTGCTCGGCAAGGCGGTACGCGTTGGTGGCACGACACTGCGCGATTACGTGGGCGCTGATGGCAGCCCGGGCTACTTCCGCCACCAGCTGCAGGTCTACGAGCGTGGCGATGAACCTTGCCGTCGCTGCAGCACGCCGATCCGTCAACGTGTCCAGGCGCAGCGCTCGACCTACTGGTGCACCGAATGCCAGCGCTGAGCGCGCCGCCGCAGCCAAAGCGGCGAGCCCATCCTGCGCGGCCGACACAGCCCACGCGGCGCACGCTCGCGCCGCACTTCGCCGCCGTCGATCCGGTCATGGCCGCGCTCATCGAGGCGGCGGGGCCTTATCGACTGCGCGTGGAACCCTGCGCATCGCCCTTTCGACATCTGGCCGAGGCGATCATCGGCCAGCAGATCAGCGGCGCGGCGGCCCGCGCCATCACGACACGCGTCGTCGCACTCGTGGAGAATCGCGAGCACCGCGATGGCTTCCCGCCACCGGGCGCGGTGCTCGCTCTGCCGGATGCAGCACTACGCGGCGCAGGGCTCTCAGCAAGCAAAGTCCTCGCGCTGCGCGATCTTGCGACGAAAACGCAGGCTGGCGAGGTGCCTCCAAGTCAGGTGCTGTACGGCCTCGACAACGAAACCATCATCGAGCAACTGACCGCCGTGCGCGGCATCGGGCGCTGGACGGTGCAGATGATGTTGATGTTCCAACTGGGCCGCACAGACGTGCTGCCCGCGGCGGATTTCGGTGTGCGCAACGGCTTTCGGATCGCCTACCGGCGCCGAACGCTACCGACAGTGGGTGAGTTGCTGGAGTATGGCGAACGCTGGGCGCCGTGGCGTTCGGCTGCGGCGTGGTATCTCTGGCGTGCGGTGGATCTGCACCGCGCCGACACGCTACCTCGGCTGCCGAAGCCCGCGAGACTTAGGGCACGCGTCGGTGCGCGCGCAGCGCCTCGGCCACGATCGGGTGCCCGAAAACGGTGACGTTCCCGCCCAGGATAGCCACCTCGCGCACCAGCGTCGAGGAAATGAACGTGAACTGCTCCTGCGGTGTCATGAACATGGTCTCGATCTCGGGCGCCAGATGTCGACTCATGTTGGCGAGCTGAAATTCGAACTCGAAATCCGACACTGCGCGCAAGCCACGCAAGATCACGTTGAGATCGTGAGCACGCGCAAATTCCACCGTAAGCCCCGCGTAGCCCATCACCTCGACGTTGGGCAGATCCTTCAGAACTTCGCTTGCCAGCTCAACGCGGCGCGCCAGCGGAAACAGCGGCGCCTTGTTCGGATTGGCCGCAATCGCCACGACCACCCGATCAAAGATACCGGCTGCCCGGCGCACGAGATCGTGGTGCCCATTAGTGATCGGGTCGAACGTTCCGGGATACAGCGCTGCGCGTTTCATTCCGCCCTCCGCAGTAGATGATAGCCCACCTCGCCCGCCTTGCCGGTGCGCCAGGATCGCCAACTGTCCGGCCACTGCGGCATGGGCTCGCCGATGGGCAACTCAACGTAGATAAAAGCGCCGGGCGCGAGCCACCCGCCGCTCTCAAGCCGACTGGCTACGCTCTGCCACAAGCCGGCGGCAAAGGGTGGATCCACGAACACGATATCGAGGGCCGGTGCGTCTGCCGCGCGCGGCCGCGCCAACCACGCGAGCGCGTCGGCACGAATCACGGTGACCTGTGCAGCCTGCAGACGTTCGGTGTGCTCCTCCAGCGCCGCGATGCAGCGCGGGTCGGTATCGAGCAGCGTTGCCGAAGCCGCACCGCGCGAGCAGGCCTCGAAGCCGAGCGCGCCACTGCCCGCGAACAGATCGAGCACGTGTGTACCGCGGATGTAGGGCGCAAGCCAGTTGAACAGCGTCTCGCGGACACGATCCGGTGTGGGTCGAATGGCCGCCACCTGCGGAAAACGCAGCCGTCGACCACGCCAGATACCGGCGATGATGCGGACCTCGTGGGCCGGGGCGCTGCGAGTCGTGGCCATTTGCGGCGCAGGGTAGCCTAAAATCCGCGTTCCCATGAGCAGGATGCGCCGATGAGCAGCGATTCCAAACCCGGCTTCTTTGCCCGCCTGCGCGCGCGCCTGACCCGCCCTGGCGCAGGGCTCGGCAGCGAACTCGCTCGCCTCTTCGGCTCGCGACGCATCGATGCCGAGGTGCTTGAGGAACTCGAGACGCGGCTGCTCGCGGCCGATGTCGGCGTGACGGTCACCGAAGAATTACTCGAAGGTCTGCGTGCGCGCGTGGCGCGTCAGCAACTCGGCGATGTCGAGGCACTGCTGCAGGCGCTGCAAGCGGATATCACGGCCCTGCTGCAACCTGTCGCTCAACCACTGCGTATCGATCCCTCGCGCAAGCCCTTTACCATTCTCGTCGTCGGCGTGAACGGCTCGGGCAAGACGACGACGATCGGCAAACTGGCCAACCTCTACTCTCAAGAGGGTCTCAAGGTGATGCTCGCAGCCGGCGACACCTTCCGCGCCGCGGCCACCGAGCAGCTCGGCATCTGGGCCTCACGCACCGGCGCGGAGCTGATCGCGCAAGCACCCGGCGCGGATCCGGCCGCCGTGGCCTTTGACGCCCTGAGCGCCGCGCGCAGCCGCGGTGCCGATGTGTTGATCGCGGATACCGCGGGCCGCTTGCAGGCGCAGACGCATTTGATGGAGGAACTGCGCAAGGTTCGCCGAGTGCTCGGCAAGGTCGACCCCAGCGCGCCCCACGAAGTGCTGCTGGTGCTCGATGCCAACCAGGGTCAGAACGCCCTCAAGCAAGCCGTGCAGTTCCGTGAGGCCGTCGGCGTGACGGGACTCGTGCTCACCAAACTCGACGGTTCGGCTAAAGGCGGCATCGTGCTCGCCATCGCCCGACAACTCGCCCTCCCCATCCGCTTCATCGGTATTGGTGAAGGGGCGCAGGATTTCGGCGAATTCGATGCTGAAGCCTTCGCGCGTGCGTTAATCGACGGCGGCAAGGGATAATGCCGCGATGATCCAGTTCGACCACGTCTTCAAGCGCTATCCGAACGGCCGCGAGGCCCTGCAGGACGTGTCGTTCCGCATCGGTGCCGGGGAGTTCGTGTTCCTCACGGGTCGATCCGGTGCGGGCAAAAGCTCGGTGCTGAAGCTCGTGGCCTTGCTCGAGCGACCCTCGCGAGGCAGCGTATTCGTCAACGGCCAAGATACCGGCAGCCTGCCCGCTCGAGCGGTAGCGGCGTATCGCCGCCGCCTTGGGGTCGTCTTCCAAGACCACCAGCTGCTGATGGATCGCCCGGTGTATGACAACGTGGCGCTACCGCTGATGGTGTCGGATACGCGGTATCGCGATATCGACAAGCGTGTGCGAGCGGCGCTCGATCAGGTCGGGCTGCGAGAGCAGGAGCGGGCGCTGCCGCTCGAGTTGTCGGTGGGTGAGCAGCAGCGCGTGGGCATCGCGCGCGCGGTGGTGGCGCGCCCCACCATCCTCATTGCCGATGAGCCCACCGGCAATCTCGATCACACCCTCGCTCGTGATGTGATGCACTTGTTTACCCGCTTCCAGGAAGTGGGCGTAACCGTAGTGATCGCCACGCACGATATGGCGCTCGTGCGCGAGTTCGGGCATCGCGAACTGCACATCGATGAAGGTCGCCTGCTCGGCGGGACGGCCACGATATGACCTCACCCCTCACGTATGCGGCGCGTCATCTGCAGGCGTTGCTCGGCACGCTCGGTCACCTGCTACGACGGCCGCTGGGTACGCTGCTCAGCATCGCAGTGATCAGCCTCGCGCTCACGCTGCCCACGGGCCTGTACCTGCTCGTCAAGAACGCGCGCATGGCCACAAGCAGTGTGACCGAGGCCATCGAGCTGACGGTCTACCTCAAGACCGACGTGTCACTCGAGCGTGCCCGCCAACTCACTGACCGTGCGCGGGCGCGCCGTGAAGCCGGCCGCGTCACGCTGATTTCGGCGGAGGATGGGCTCGCAGAGTTTCGCAAGTACTCAGGCTTCGGCGCCGCACTTGAAGCGCTACAGAGCAACCCTCTGCCGCATGTGATTAGCCTGCGACCCAACAGCGAGCGTGCTGACCCCTCGAGCGTGGCTGCACTGCAGCGGTATCTCGCCAGTTGGCCCGAGACAGACATCGTGCAAGTGGATAACGAATGGGTGCGTCGTCTCAGCGCGCTGCTCGGCTTGCTCGAACGTGTGTTCCACGTGTTCGCGGCACTGCTGGCCGCGGGTGTGCTCGCCATCATCGGCAACGCCATACGCCTCGAGATCAGCGCACGCCGCGCCGAAATCGAAGTCACGAAGTTGGTCGGTGGCTCGAACGCGTACGTGCGCCGACCCTTTTTGTATCTCGGCGGCCTGTATGGTCTATTCGGCGCCGCGCTCGCGGCGCTGTGGCTACTCGCGATCGATGCAGCACTCGAACCCTGGCTGCTGCCGCTCGCCCGGCTCTATGGCAGCGACCTTCAGCTCGTGGGTCTGACGCCGGAGGAGCTCGGCGTGCTGCTGGGAGGGGGTACGTTGCTTGGGCTCGTGGGAGCCTGGATCGGCGCTGCGCGACACCTGTCGCGGATCGAGCCGCGGCAGTAGCCTAAGGGCGCGTATCGGGCTGAACTTCGGGCGGGTTTAGCACTCAAAGGCACAGAGTGCTAGACTTCATACGAGAGGTAACCCACGCATGACCAGCCAAGTTCTCGCCCTGCGCTCCGCCGACTTCGCCCTCACCGGACCGCTCGGCAGCCTCGATGCGTATCTCGACCGCGTCTCGCGCGTGCCCATGCTCTCGCGCGAAGACGAGCAGGCACTCGCCCTGCGCTTTCGCACGGACGGTGATGTCGAAGCCGCGCGAGCGCTGGTGCTCTCGCATCTGCGCTTTGTCGTGCACATCGCCCGCGGCTACTCGGGCTACGGCCTGCCGGTGGGAGATCTCGTGCAGGAGGGCAACGTCGGACTGATGAAAGCGGTCAAGCGCTTTGATCCGGCTGTCGGGGTGCGTCTGGTCTCCTTCGCCGTGCACTGGATCCGAGCCGAAATCCACGAGTACGTGCTGCGCAACTGGCGGCTCGTCAAAGTCGCCACCACCAAGGCGCAGCGCAAGTTGTTTTTCAACCTGCGCCGCATGAAGAAAAACCTCTCTTGGCTTTCGGCTGACGAGACCGCCACCGTAGCGCGCGAGCTCGGTGTCAGCCCCGCTGAAGTCACGGAGATGGAGCGTCGCTTGTCGGCCCGCGAGATCGCCTTCGATCCCACGCCACTCGAATCCGAAGAGGACGAAGCCCATTCACCGGTGGCGTATCTGCCGGCCCCCGATGCGGACCCGGCGGAACAGGTCGAAACCGCCGAGTGGGACGAGCAGACGCATGCGCGTCTCACTGCTGCGTTGCAATCGCTCGATGCCCGCAGCCGCGACATCCTCGCCAGCCGCTGGATGTCGAGCGAGGCCAAGAAACCGACGCTGCATGATCTGGCTGCCAAATACTCGGTGTCGGCCGAGCGCATCCGCCAGCTTGAAGCCAATGCGATCAAGAAGCTGCGCGCCGTGATGGTGGACGCGGCTTAATCGACGCCGATTGGATTAATCGACCCCGCTTTGCGGCGCCGGCGGGGTGGTGGCGCGGCTGTAACCGCGCGGCCGGATCGCCACGGTGTTGATCACGCGCGTACAGCGCGTGCCATCCCGCAGAAAATACCCGTACTCGAACGACGGCGTCGCGCGTCCCTCGCGGGCCAGAGTTTCACGGATCTGCGCTTCCATCTCCGCCGAAAACTCGAATCGCAGTTCGAGATCGGTGCTGCCACCGTGTTCGAAATCGATCTGCATGGCGCGCGTCCAAGTGGAGTAGCCAGGGAATACTCGCGCACAGGCGAGCGCGGCGATCGGGTCGGCGAGTGCTGCCTGGTAGCCGCCGAACATGACCCCGCCAGGGTTACGCGAAATCGCGTTCAGCGGTAGACGAATACGCACGTGCCGCCACTCGCGGTCCATCTCCAGCACCTTGACGCGCATGAACAAGAACGGCGGATAGAGTTCGAGCATGCGCCCATCGGCGAGGATGCGCCGCTCGGACATGAAGCGCAGAAAACGCGTGAATAGCCGGGGCTTCACTGGGCCGCCTCTTCAAACACGATGCAGTGCAGTATGGCCGTGCGCAGCGCATTCGGCGAGTAGCCCCCGGCGAGCGTCACAACGAGCGGCAAGCCCTGACGACGCGTCCACTCGAGTACCGTGCGCTCACGCTCACGGATACCGTGCTCAGTGAGGCGAAACCGTCCGTAGCGATCACCCTCGGCCACATCGACACCCGCGAGATAAAACACGATGTCCGGTACGAACTCCTGCAGGAGCCTCGGCAGATGTTCCTGCAGCACCTGCAGGTAGCTCGCGTCGTCGGTGCCATCGGGAAGCCCGACATCGAGCGAGGAGCGCATCTTGCGGGCAGGATAATTACGCTCGCCATGCATCGAGAACGTAAACACACTGGCGTCGCCCTCAAAGATGGCCGCAGTGCCATTGCCCTGATGCACGTCAAGATCGATGACCAGGGCACGCGATATTTTCTTTGCATGCTGCAAGGCGCGGATCGCAACCGCCACGTCGTTGAGCACACAGAAACCCTCGCCATGATCGGCAAAGGCATGGTGGGTGCCACCCGCGAGATTGCCTGCCCGACCCTCATCGAGCGCTGCGCGGGCAGCGAGCAGCGTGCCCTGGGTCGCAAGCCGCGATCGACGTAGCAAGCGGGGTGACCACGGCACGCCGAGCGCACGCACTTCAGCCGCACTCAGCCCTGGCCCGAATAGTCGGTCGAGATAGGCTTTAGTGTGCACACGCTCGAGATCCGCGCGCGCAATCTCCTCAGGGATCATCATGCATTCGGCGGGCAGCAAACCCGCTGCACGCAGGCGGTCATACACCAGGGTGTACTTGACCATGGGGAACGGGTGACCGTCCGGCAGCGGCAGGAAGTAATCGGGGTGGTGACTGACTTTCAAGTTGCGGCCGAATGAGCTAGAACTACTCCCTCAAGGGGGTACTGGATGACGCTCACCGGCGGAATGGTAGTCAGCCGGGCGCTGGGCCGCTACGGAATTCGCACCGTTTTCGCTGTCGCAGGCGCCTCCCACACCCATCTGCTCGATGCACTCGATCGCGATGGTCTGCAAATCATCAGCAGCCGCCACGAGTCGGGCTGCGTCAGTGCCGCTGACGGCTACGCGCGCGTCACCGGCCGCCTCGGCGTGGCCTTGATCATCGCCGACCAAGGGACGCCGAATGCCATCAATGGCATTGCTACCGCCTTCCACGCCTGCTCGCCGGTGCTCGTGCTGATCGCGCGACTGCCGAATTCGTGGACGGAAGCCGAAGCCGAGTACGACAACGCCAAGCACCCTCTGGTCGGCAGCCTCAGCAAGTGGTCGCGTACGGTACCGGCCGCGGAGCGCCTGGCCGAATACATCGATGTCGCGGCCAAACGCGCGCTCTCGGGACGACGCGGACCGGTGGTGCTGCAGATTCCCCAAGAATACTTTGCCGCCACGCTCACTGATGCGGGCGCAGCAGCACAGCCCGCACCGCAGTGCTCACGGGCTGCAGCGGACCCCATCGCGATCGGCGAAGCCGCGCGGCGGCTACGCGAAGCCCAGCGCCCGCTGCTGATCGCCGGTGCCGGAGCATGCCAGGGCGGTGCGGGCGAGAACCTCGCTCACATATCGAGACAATTCGGGATCCCCATCGCGGGCAATGGACTCGGTCGCGGAGTCGTACCGGAGGACTGGCAGCGTTCCTTCAACTGGCCTTTGATGCAGATCGTTGCCAAAGATGCCGATGTCGTCTGTGTGGTCGGCGCGCGCCTAAAGCAGCGCTTGGGCTACGGGCTGCCACCCCGATTTTCACCGCAAGCAAAGTTCATCCAGATCGACGTCGAGGCGGAAGAGCTCTCGCGCAACCGACGTATCGATGTGCCCATCGCGGCCGATGCCGGACTCGCGACCGCGCAGTTGCTTGCGGCGCTGCGGGCAGAGGTTTCGACCGACGCAGAGAGTACGGTGAAGTCGCTGCAGCAGCGCGGCCTATGGGTGCACGATGCGCTGAGGGATCGGCTCGCCTATCTCGACGCACTCGCCGCCGAGCCGCTGCCGGGCGATGCGATCCATCCGCTCACGCTGGGTCGCACCATTGCCGAAGTGATGCCCGAGGATAGTGTGTTCGTCGGTGACGGCGCGGACATTCAGAACTGGATGTACGGCGCATTGCGGGTCCGTGAGGCGCCGGGATTTCTCGATCATTACCCGATGGGTGCGATGGGCGTCGGCACACCTCTCGCTGTGGGCGCTGCCGCTGCAGCGCGTGAACTCGCCGCTCCCGGCACGTCGTGTCGCACCGTAGTGCTGACCACAGGCGATGGCTCATTCGGCTTCTACCCTGCCGAACTGCACGCGGCGGCGCGTGCCGGATTGAAGCTCATCTGCGTGGTTGGCAATGACGGTGCCTGGGGCACGGAATTACATGGACAGTTGAAAGCCATCCAACGCAGCGTCAACACCGAGCTCGGCTTTTTGCGCTACGACAAAGTCGGCGAAGGCTTCGGCTGTCGGGGTGAGCATGTCGAGCAGCTCGCGGAGTTGCGCCCCGCGCTGGAGCGCGCACTGGCGCACGAGGGACCCACGGTCATCAACGTGCTGATCGACCGCCACGCCGGCGCAACGCTCAAGACCGATGCACGCGTGCAGATGATCCTGTTCGATGATCTGGCGAGCAACCTCAAGACCCAACATTCATTCGCGGGCTGAACGACTCGCCCCGGAGATCTCTGATGTCCTCACCGACCCCGCAGCACATTCCCTACCCTAACCCGATCTACGCCTGGTATGTGGTGGTCATATTGCTGCTCGCCTACATCCTCGCCTTCGTCGATCGCGAAATCATTGCGCTTCTGGTACCTGACATCAAGGCGAGCCTGCAAATCAGTGACACGCAGATGAGCTTTCTGCTCGGCGGTGCGTTCGCCGTGTTCTATACCTTCTTCGGCGTGATGATCGCGTGGTTCGCGGATCGCGGAAATCGACGCTGGCTTGTTTTTGCGGGTGTAACCTTCTGGAGCATCATGACCGCGGCCTGTGGCTTCTCGACGAGCTACGCCGCGTTGTTCCTTGCGCGGGTTGGCGTGGGTGCCGGCGAGTCGGCGCTGAATCCATCTGCGCTGTCGATGCTCAACGATTACTTCCCGCCCGATCGCATCGGGCGAGCGGTTGGTCTCTACACGGCCGGCGTCTCGAGCGGCAGTGGCATCGCCTTCATCTTTGGGGGTGCGCTGTATCCGAAACTCAAGGAAGCGGGCCCTGTGGAACTGCCGCTGCTCGGCTGGCATGAGCCTTGGCAGTTGATGTTCATCTATGTCGGCTTGCCCGGCCTTCTGATCGCGCTGCTGGTGCTGACGATCCGTGAACCCATCCGCCGCGAGTTCCTGCTCACGGGTCGCAAGCCCGAGGCGTCGCCGGTGCTGCAAACAATGCGGTACCTGATCGCTCGCTGGCGCGCGTTCCTGGTGCTGTTCTTCGCCTTATCGGGTCTTGCGATCATGGCGTACGGCATCGGCTTCTGGATCCCGGAGTTCCTGCGCCGCACTTACAACCTGTCGCCGCAGGAGCTCGGCTACTGGATCCAGTGGCGCGGCGTCATCACCATCGCTTTCGGCTTGATCGGCGTGCTCGTCGGCGGCTGGATGTGCGATTACTTCCAGAAGCGCTATGAAGACGGTTACGTCAGAGTGTGCCTCGTGTCCTTCCTCGTGATGGCCTTCGGCTACTGCCTCTTCACGCTGATGCCTACGCCGCTGCTTGCCGTGTTGTTCCTCATTCCGGCAACACTCGGCGCTGCAGCGCCCACCGCAGCGGGTGCCGCAGCCGTAGTCTCCATCGCGCCGCCCACCATGCGCGCGCAGTGCGTGGCGTTCTACTACTTCATACTGAATGCGGTCGGTTTCTTCATCGGGCCCACTGCCGTGGCACTCGTGACCGACTTCTACTTTGCCGATGAGTCGCAACTGCGCTATTCGATGTTCGTGGTCGCGGCTGCCGTGTCGGTGATCGGCACCTTGTTGCTGGTCTACAACCTGCCGCACTTCCGCGCTGCGGCGCGCGAGGCAAAGCAATGGACCGAGGGTGCCACCTGACCGCTAGACTGCGCCGCGCTTCACGTCATCTGGTACGCAATCGTTTTTCAATCGAGAGGATTCCCCCATGGCCAACGCTCCCGCCGACCCGAAGCTCCCTATCCTGCAGCGCGATCATCGCAGCGTGATGGGCAAGGTGCGCTACACCAGCAAGAAGCCCGAGCGCATGAACCAGGAGCGCGGCCGCGAATACTTCCGCATCGACGTGCATGCGGACGGTACACGAACCTGCACTGCGCACTGCGAGATCGATGATCGGCCGTCGGTGATGCGCGACATAACCTACTCGCTCGACAAGGACTGGATGCCGACTGACTGCTTCGTGCGACTGTCGGTCGGCAGTCGCTTCATGGGCTCGGGTTGGTTCCGCTTCCACCCGCAGTGCGCCGAGTGCGAAACCTACACCTCGATGGAAGGCCGCGTCTCGCAAACCATGGATCTGGCGACACCGCTCGTCACTTTCCAGAACCACGCTATCGCCTGCGATGCCTGGCATCTGCGTCTTATTGATCAAAGAAAACCCGGCGAAGTGCAACGCATCAAGCAGATGCTGCTCTCCTCGCCCGATCACCGCGGCGCCACCGGCCCGATGCTGTTCTCGATCGGTCTCAACATCGTGTTCGTCGGTCCGGAGACACTCACGGTCGGCGCCGGCACGTTCGATGCGTTGCATTTCCAGTTCGTCGCGAACCCCGAACTGCCCCAAGAGCACCCGCCGTATGACGTGTGGTGCACGGCCGATGGGGATTACCTGTTCCTCAAGGGTCAGGTCGCCGGCTACATGCAGACCCACTATGAACTGGTCGAATTGTCTCGGGGGCCGCACTGGGGTAACTGAGTCGGGCGCTGAACTGTGACGCATGTCGCATTTCTGGTACTTCCCAAGACATGCGGCAGGTGTATAATCGCTACACACGTAGCAATCAAACAACGACTAAGTAGTTGATTTGATTGGTGCGATGGGTTTTCGAAGTGAATTCGCCTCAGGCTGCCGACATTCGCAAGAAAGTTTGCGTCCTAAGCGAGACAACTTAAGAACCTCTGGCGATCGACGCGAGCACGGTGAGATGGCGGCCTGGTTTGGCGGCCCCTCAGGGAGACTTCGGTGTCCCAACCGCACACATTAGCGCTCGCGGAGCAGTGCTTTGCCCCTGCTGGAGAGCGGTGGACCAGAGAGAGACGAGCCTTGAAGAACCCCGCAAAAGCGGGGTTTTTTTATTGTCCCGCGAGACCCGCGCGCAAGGCCTCGAGCATCGTGCCCTTGTTGGCGAAGTCCCACTGGCCGCCGAAGGCAATATCGGCCACGACAAACCGGGCGCTCTCCTCGCGCAGCACGACGGTGTCCGTCCACTCGGTCGGTTTCGGGTCCGCAGCGCCCGTGGAGTACGTCAACTTCACCGGGACACGCCACTACCCTGCCGCACCCGTTTGCGGCTCGCCCACGGTGAACGCGGTCGGCCCTTCGAAAAGGCTCGAGAACAGATCGCCATCGGTGAAGGGCGGCTTCTCCATCGGCGCGGCTGCGCGCGCCGCAGCACGCGCTGCATCCGCACGCTGCAAAAGATCGATAAGTTCCGCCGACAACAACTGAGCCAGCTCGGTGCGCTGCTCAGGGGTCGGCGCGCCGCTCGGACGCAGCTTTGCGAGTGCCGTATAAAAGAGGTTCACCGCCTCGCGCGCAGCGCCGACCGCCGGGTCCACGGTTTGCGCCGCCGTAGCCTCTGCGGCAGCAGAGGACTGTGAAGCATTAGGCGCGGGCGAGCAGCCAACCAGCAGAACAGCGGTGAGCCATACTGCACCGAACTGCACCGGTGCGGCACGCAGCTTCCGTGGACGTTCGACTGACGGCATGCGATTCATGGATCACTCCTCAGAGCAAATCCGTCTTGCCCATCAACCATCGGTCGCATTCGCGAGCCGCGCCGCGACCCTCGTAAATGGCCCAGACCACCAAACTTTGACCGCGGCGGCAATCCCCTGCGGCGAACACACCGGGCACGCTCGTCGAGTATTCGCCATAGGCGGCTTTGACGTTCTGTCGCTCATCGAGCGCAACGCCGAGGTCCTTGGGTAGAGCGAACTCCGGCCCCGTGAAACCCATGGCGAGCAAGACGAGCTGCGCCGGTTGTGTGCGCTCGGTGCCCGGGACCTCGACAGGCACGCGCTGACCGCGCTCGTTCGTCTCCCAGCGCACATCCACCGTGACCAATTCCTTGACCTGCCCTTCGGCATCGCCCACGAATTTTTTGACCGTGGTGAGATACGCGCGCGGATCGCGACCGAACTTGGCGGCAGCCTCTTCTTGCCCGTAGTCCATCTTGTACAGACGCGGCCACTCCGGCCACGGGTTGTCCTCAGCGCGCTCGAGCGGCGGCTTCGGCATGATCTCGAACTGCGTCAGGGTACGACAGCCTTGGCGCATCGCACTGCCCACACAGTCGGTTCCCGTGTCACCGCCACCGATCACGATCACATCGAGACCCTTGGCATGGATCTGCGCCGCTGCGGGCCCCTTGCCGAGTACCGAGCGCGTCGCCTCGGTGAGATAGTCCATCGCGAAATGCACGCCACCGAGGGTGCGCCCGTCGATAGGCAGATCGCGCGGCGCAGTCGCGCCGGTGCAGAGCACGATGGCATCGAAATCCCGACGCATCATCTCCGCTTCGTAATTCTCGCCCACGTTGGCGTTACAGACGAACTTGATGCCCTCTTCTTCGAGCAGCTTGATGCGGCGCATCACCACGTGCTGTTTATCGAGCTTCATGTTCGGGATGCCGTACATGAGCAGCCCGCCCGGACGATCGGCACGCTCGAGCACGGTCACCGAATGACCCGCCCGGTTGAGCTGTTGCGCGGCGGCGAGCCCCGCAGGACCCGAACCCACCACGGCGACCTTCTTGCCAGTGCGCGTCTTCGGCGGCTCGGCATTGACCCAGCCCTCTTCGAACCCGCGCTCGATGATGGTGTTCTCGATGTTTTTGATAGTGACCGGCGGCGCGTTGATGCCAAGCACGCAGGACCCCTCGCAGGGCGCTGGGCAGACGCGCCCGGTGAACTCGGGGAAATTATTGGTCTTGTGCAGGCGCTCGAGCGCTTCGCGCCACAAACCGCGGTAGACGAGATCGTTCCACTCGGGACTGAGGTTGTTGACCGGGCAGCCGGAGGCTCCCCCGCTCATCAACTTGCCCGTATGG
>JBJTBK010000148.1:0-3850 GCA_046091245.1 Nevskiaceae bacterium
GCCAGAGCGCATACGAGGCACCGCCATTGAGGGCGCGCTCGAGGTGCGATTACGCGGCGGCGTACCCCCCATCATCGAGCCGCACGCGGCCTCACTCCCCGATCGCCTGTGGCGCTGGTCGCCCCACTAACGAGTCGCCCCATGGACGATTCGCTCCGCCCGCCTTCGGCGGCGTGGCCCGCCGCCCGTGCCGCTCGGCTATGATGTCGCCGATGAGTTCCGAGCCTTTCGATGTCTCGAGCGCCAGCCAAGTCTACCGGCGCCTGCTCGGCTACGCGCTGCCGCACCTCGGCATGTTCATGATCGGCGTGGCCGGCATGGCCGTGTTTGCGGCCACTGACGCGGCGCTCGCTTATTTCGTCAAATTTTTCCTCGCCAACGCCTTCGTCAACCCCGACCCGCGCATCGTTTGGGCGGTGCCACTTGGGGCGATTGCGCTGTTTACGGTGCGTGGCGTGGGCGATTACGTGGCGGTGTATTTCCCGGGCTGGGTAGGTCGGCAGATCATCAAGGCGCTGCGCCGCGAACTGTTCAGTCATTTTCTGCGCTTGCCGATGCGATATCACTCCGCGAACGCCTCGGGCGGTCTGCTCTCGCGCTTGACCTACAACGTGGAACTCGTCGCCGAAGCCACGACCAGTGCCGTCACCGTGTTGTTACGCGACACGCTCACCATCATTTTTTTGCTTGGCATGCTGCTGTGGCTCAACTGGCAGCTCGCGCTCTTTGTGTTGCTGTTGGGTCCGCCGATCTCGGCGCTGATCCAATTTATCAATCGCGCCTTTCGGCGCTACAGCGGGCGCATCCAGTCTTCGATGGGTGATGTCACTCGTGTGGCGAAAGAAGGGCTCGAAAGCCAAAAGGTCATCAAGGCATTCAATGCCGAGGCCCACGAGGAGGCGCTGTTCGACACCGTCAACGAGCGCAACCGCCACAACAACATGCGCCTCGTGGGTGCCAAGGCACTGGCGATACCGGTGGTCCAATTGATCGCGGCGCTCGGCCTTGCCGGCGTGCTGTTTTTCTCGATTCGACAGGTCTTCACGCGAGAGATGCGGGTCGATGAGTTCATGGCCTTCCTCACCGCGTTGCTGCTGTTGACCGCGCCGCTACGGCGGCTCATTGGCGTGTTTGGTCCGTTGCAGCAGGGTATTGCTGCGGGTGCCAGCGTGTTCGAAGTGCTTGATACACCTCTCGAAGATGAGGGCGGTGAACATCGGGTGCAGCGGGCGCGCGGCGAGGTGGAGTTTCGCAATGTGAGCTTCAGCTACTCGGCTGACAAGGGCGAGGTACTCTCGGGGGTGAGCTTCGTTGTCAGACCGGGGCAGACTGTGGCGATCGTCGGCAAGTCGGGCAGCGGCAAGAGCACGCTCGCCAGTTTGCTGCCGCGCTTCTATGACCCTGATTCGGGCAACGTGTATCTCGACGGCATCGACCTGCGTGACTATCGACGACGCGACCTGCGCGAGCAGGTGAGTCTGGTGAGCCAGGAAGTCATGCTGTTCGACGATACGATCCGTAACAACATCGCGTTCAATTTAGCGTCGCCCGACTCGCCTGCGGTGGAGGAGGCGGCGCGACTCGCCTACGTCATGGAATTCGCCGCGGAGTTACCGCAGGGGCTCGATACGCCGCTCGGTGAGCGCGGCTCGCAGCTCTCTGGCGGACAACGGCAGCGTGTCTCGATTGCGCGCGCCTTGCTGAAGAACGCACCGCTGCTGGTGCTCGATGAGGCGACCAGTGCGCTCGACAACGAGTCGGAGCGGCGTATCCAAGCAGCACTCGCCCATTTGCTGCGTGATCGCACCACGCTCGTGATCGCGCATCGACTCTCAACCATCGAACAGGCCGACCTCATCGTCGTAATGCACGAGGGTCGGGTCGTGGAGATGGGCACCCATCAGCAATTGCTGGCGCACGAGGGTACCTACGCACAATTGCACCGGTTGCAGTTTGCTTAGTGATGCGCGCGCTCGAACGTCGGTTGAACGCGTGGTGGTACGGGAACGGAGTAGCAGGGCGTTTACTCGCACCGTTCGGGCTGCTATTTGCCGCCGTGACGCGCCTGCGGCGCAGCCTCTATCGACTGGGGTTGCTGCGCGCTTATCGGGCGAGCATCCCGGTCGTGATCATCGGTAATTTGTCGGTGGGTGGCACCGGAAAGTCGCCGCTTGTTGCGCATCTGGCGAGCGCGCTCGCTCGGCGCGGACTGCGTCCTGGAGTATTGCTGCGTGGCTATGGTGCCGACGTGCGCGGTCCACGCCGAGTCATGGCGGACACGCCGGCGGAGGAAGCGGGCGATGAAGCCGTAATGCTGGCCGCCGCCACGGCATTGCCCGTCGTCGTGAGCCCCGCGCGTAGCGCGGGGGCTCGGTTGCTCGAGACCCAAGGCATCGATCTGATTTTGTGTGACGATGGGCTGCAGCACTACGCGCTCGCCCGCGATCTCGAGGTGGTGGTGATCGATGCGGCGCGGGGTCTTGGCAACGGCCGTTTGTTGCCCGCAGGCCCCCTGCGCGAAGGCGCGGAGCGCTTGGCGAGCGTCGATGTCGTTGTGTTGAACGGGGCGGACGCGGTGCAGGCTGACCGATCGAAATGGCGCGGTCGCGAGGCGCCCCTCGGCATGCAACTCGTGCCGCAAGCGCCGCGGAGCATCGGAACCCCCAGCCGCTGGCAGTCGATTGAGCGGTTCGTCGGTCACCCGGTGCATGCCGTGGCGGGGATTGGTCATCCCGAGCGTTTCTTTGCTACCTTGCGAGCCGCCGGATTGACCATCGTGGAGCATGCGTTCGGCGATCATCACGCCTACGCGGCGTCCGACTTTGTTTTCGGCGACCGGTTACCGATTCTGATGACCACCAAGGATGCCGTAAAATGCCGCAGCTTCGCCGATGAGCGGTTCTGGGAACTGCCCGTTGGGGTGCGGCTCGTCCCCGAGGAGGGGCGGGCCTTGCTTGATCGCATCGATGCGCTATGCCGGCGCAAGGGGTGAGCCGTGATGGACAACCGACTGCTCGATATCCTCGCCTGCCCGCTGTGCAAGGGGCCGCTTGTTCATCATCGTGCCGAGGCCGTGCTCGTATGTCGGGCTGATCGGCTGGCGTTTCCGATCCGCGACGGTATCCCCTCGATGCTCGAGGAGGAAGCGCGCTTGCTTGCGGCCGATGATCCGCTGCTCGCCCGCTGACGCATGTATCGCATTGTCATCCCGGCACGCTTCGCTTCGACACGCTTGCCCGGCAAGCCACTGATCGAGCTGGCGGGCAAGCCCATGCTGCGTTGGGTGTACGAGCGGGCGCTGCAGTGCCGAGCGCGCGAGGTGGTGATTGCGACTGACGATGAGCGCATCCGCGCCGTAGCGGCCGGATTCGGCGCCGACGTGATCATGACGGCGCTCAACCACGCGAGCGGTACCGATCGTATCGCCGAAGTCGCGGGTGCGCGCGGATGGGATGATGAGGACGTCGTCGTCAATCTGCAGGGTGATGAACCGGGGATGCCGGCAGTGCTCATCGATCAGGTGGCCGATTTGCTCGTGCAATTTCAACGTGCGCAGATCGCGACGCTCGCCTCACCGCTGCAGAGTCGCGAGGAATACTTTGATCCGAACGTGGTGAAGCTGGTGACGGACCGCGAGGGGCGGGCGCTGTACTTTAGTCGAGCGCCGATCCCCTGGAGTCGCGTTCAGCTGCATCTCGACACTCCGGCGCAGTTTGGTGCGCGGCGTCACATTGGTCTCTATGCCTATCGCGTCGGCGCCTTGCGCCGGCTCGCCGCACTCGAGCCCGCGCCGCTCGAGCAAACCGAAAAGCTCGAGCAACTGCGCGCGTTGTTCCATGGGCTGGAGATC
>JBJTBK010000149.1:0-9853 GCA_046091245.1 Nevskiaceae bacterium
ACCGAGCCGCATGGCGGCTCAGACCCGGGCAACATGCGCACCCATGCGCGGCGCAGCGGCGGCGACTGGATCCTGAACGGCTCGAAGATGTGGATCACCAATGCGCCACTGGCCGATGTCGCCATCGTTTGGGCGTTGACGGACGAGGGTGTCAGCGGCTTTCTCGTCGAGCGGGGAATGCCGGGTTTCAGCACCGCCGAGATCGAGCGCAAGATGTCGCTGCGCGCCTCGGCCACCGGTGCGCTTTATTTTGATGACGTACGGATACCAGAGTCGAATTTGCTGCCGGGCAGCCGTGTCGGTCTCAAGGCGCCGCTCAGTTGCCTGACCCAAGCGCGCTTTGGCATTGCCTGGGGCGTGATGGGGGCTGCGCAAGCCTGCCTCGGCGAGGCGCTGCACTACACGCGTGAACGCGTGCTCTTCGGACGACCGCTCGCGGCGACGCAGGCGGTGCAAATCCGCCTTGCGGAGATGTCGCGTCGGATCTCGATCGGAGAAGTTTTGGCGCTGCACATGGCGCGCCGCAAGGATCGCGGCACCTTGTCACCGGTACAGGTGTCGCTCGCGAAGTGGAACAACTGCCGCGCCGCCATTGATGTGGCCCGTGATGCGCGGGATCTGCTCGGGGGCGCCGGCATCACCACCGACCATGCGGCAATCCGGCACTCCTTGAATCTCGAGAGTGTGATCACCTACGAGGGCACCGAGACCATCCATCAGTTGTCGCTTGGGCGCGAGCTGACGGGGTTGAACGCCTTTTAGCGGCCTGTCATCGGCATCGGTCATCGGCGTTCTGGTCGCCTTGGGCGTCGGGTTGCTGATCGGCATCGAGCGGGAGCGGCGCAAAGCAGATCCGCATTTTGGCGGTGCAGGAGGTGTTCGGACCCACCTCATCGTCGCACTCGCCGGTGCGCTCGCCATGCAGTTCCCGGGCGTGGGTGTGGTGATCGTCGGCGGCGTCTTTGTCGCAGCGCTCGTGTTGCTCGCCTATGCGCGAGATCGCAGTCCCGACATCGGTATCACCAGCGAAATCACACTCTTCACCACCTACTTGCTCGGCGCTGTGGCGACCCTCGCGCCCGAGTTGGCGGCCGCTGTCGGGGTGGTGATCGCCTTGTTATTGGCGCTGCGCAAACCGCTGCATCGCCTCGCCGGCGAGGTCCTGAACGATCAGGAGCTACTCGATTTTCTGCTGCTGGCTGCGGCGGTGCTCGTGTTGCTGCCGCTGATGCCGGAGCACGCGATTGATCGTTACGGCGTGGTGAATCTCAAGACGCTGTGGACCTTGGCAGTGCTCGTGCTCACGCTGAACGCCGCGGGCTATGTCGCCTTGCGCGCCTTGGGACCGACGCGGGGCTTGCCGTTGGCGGGGCTTTTCGGTGGTTTCGTGTCGAGTTCAGCAACGATTGCTTCATTGGGCGGTGTGGCGAGCCGCACGCCCGAATTGCTGCGCGCTGCGGCCGCGGGCGCGGTGCTGTCCTGCATCGCCACGGCAGCGCAGGTATTGCTGGTGCTGGCTGTAGTTCGTCAGGAGCTCGTACGCGAGTGGTGGTTACCGTCTTTGGCGATGGCGACGGTCAATGCGCTGTATGTGCTCATCGTGCTGGGGCGTGGTCCGCGCGAGATAACCGCGCCAGGGGAGCGAGTGCTCGGCCGGGCCTTGCAGCCCACCCAAGCCTTGATTTTCAGCGTGACCGTGACTGCCGTGCTGTGGGGTGCCGCCTGGCTCGATGAACAGTTCGGTGCGCTCGGCGCGGTGTGGGGTATTGCACTCAGCGGCTTTGCCGATGCGCATTCGGCGACGGCCTCGGCAGGCACTCTGGCCGGTCAGGGGCACCTCGGCGACACCACGGCCGTGTTCGCCATTCTGCTGGCGCTCTCGACCAACGCGCTCAGCAAGCTCGTGATCGCCGGATTTACGGGTGGCCGACGCTACCTCGCGCGGGTAGCGCCGGCGGTGGTGTTGTCGCTCGCAGTAGCGGCGCTCGCGCTGTGGCTCACGCCGTAACGCACGTGCGATGAAGCCTGCGCCTTAGCCCGTCATTGCCGAGGGCAGCGCCATCAGCTGCGCGCCGCGTGTGCGTCGCGGCACTTTGCTCTGGAACTTGCCCGGCTTCATGACGAGCACATCGCAGGCGAGGTGATCGAGCACGGCTTCGGCGGTATTTCCCACCAAGAGTCGCTGCAGACCGCTGCGTGACATGGCGCTCATGACTACAAGGCTCGCCTTGAACTCACGCGCCGCCTGTGGGATGGCCTCGCGCGGTGAGCCTTCGAGTACCGCGAGTTTGTGCGAGGGCAGTGGGTGACGGGCGACTTCAGCCGACAGGGCCTTGCGGGCCTGCGCCAGTCGTTGGCTTGTCTTGCTGGTATCGACGACGATCGGGCCGCTGGCCCAACCCGCGGCGACCAGCGTTGCCGAGGGGACGCAATGCACCACGCGCAGAGTACCCTTGAGGCTGGAGGCCAGTTGCGCGCTCATGGCGAGCAGCCCATCGTCGAGCCGCGCGGGCTTGGCATGCTCATGGAACGGGTCCACCGCCGTCATGACGGTCGGCCGGTGATACGGCTTGCTGGTCTTGACGAGCAGCACCGGGCAGGGCGCTTGTCGCAGCAGTTCCCAATCTGTGTAGGCCAACAACCAACCCGCCACATGCCGCGACGCATGGCGTTCGGCCACGATCAAATCGCAACGCGTTTTCAGGGCGCGACGCACGATGGCCTCGGAGGCGGGGTAGTCCCATTCGACGGCGCAGGTGACCTCGACATCGTGCTTGCGCACGCGCTGCGCGAGCGTATTGAGGCGCTTCATGGCTTTGGCGCTCTGCTCGGCTTCGAACTCGCGCAGACTGATCTTGCGCGCATCCAGCGCTTCGATCAGTACCGTTTGCGATAGCGCATGGAACAACTCGAGCGTGGCGCCATTGGCCTTGGCGAGCTGCACTGCCTTGCGCAGCGCCGGGAGGGTGCGGGCATCGAGATCCTTGATCGCGACGAGTATGGTTTTGATCTGGTGCATGGGTGACCTCGCTTTGGATTGGTCCTAGTCTCGCGTGGCAGGCGGAGGGATGCATCAGTACGATTGCGTATATGGATACTCGCGCCTCACTCGACGATCTGCAACGGGCACTGGAAACCGATGAATGCATCACGGACCCTGCGGTCTGTGAGGTGTTTTCTTCGGATGTCTACTCCCGGGGGATCCGCGTCGCCGCGGTGCTACGCCCCAAGACCAAAGAGCGACTCGCACACATGATCGCCGCTGCGGGGCGCGCTGGCTTTGCCATCGTCGCTCGCGGCGGCGGTCTGACTTACACCGGTGGCTATCTCGCTGCGCATGAGCGTGTGGTCGCTCTCGACACCTCCGCCATGAATCGGATCATCAAGATCAGCGCCGAGGATCTCTACATCACGGTCGAGGCGGGCGTTACCTGGAAGCAGATCTACGAAGCGTTGACGCCCTTAGGCCTGAGGCTGCCGTTCTTCGGGACCTTTTCCGGCGCCCGCGCCACGGTGGGCGGAGGTCTCGCCAACGGTGCCCTGTTTCTGGGTACTGCGCGCCACGGCACCGCGGCTGATTGTGTGTTGGGGCTCGAGGTGGTGCTTGGCGATGGGCGGCTGTTGACGACCGGGCAGGCGGGCTTTCGCAACGTCGAAAAGCCCTTCTACCGCACCTGCGGGCCGGATCTGACCGGATTATTCCTCCACGATTCGGGCACCCTCGGCGTCAAGGTGCAGGCCACGTTCCGCCTGATGCGTATGCCCGAGGTTACGGGGCACGCTTCGTTCGTTTTCGATGGTATGTCCCGGGCGGCTGCGGCGTTGTCCGAGGTGGCTCGAACCGGAGCAGCCGAAGATGCCTACGTGTTTGACCCGGCCGCGACGCATGGCAGCCTGCGTTCGCAGGGTCTATTCAAAGATGCCGGCATGCTCATCAAGGTCATGCGCAACGAGCGCGGCCTTTGGCGGGCTGCGATCGAGGGCGCGCGACTCGTGCTTGCAGGTCGTAACTTCCTGCCTACCGAGGCGCATTCGCTGGATGTCTGCTGTGCGGGCCGCGACCGAGCGTCTGTCGCGGCAGACCTCGAGGCATGCCGTAAAGCCTGCCTCGATCTTGGTGGGCGGGAGATCCCTTCTACGATTCCTCGGGCGGTCCGCGCCGATTTATTTCCCACACCGGACGGCGTGGTCGGCGACGATGGCCACCGCTGGGCCGCGTTGAACGCCAAGGTGGCGCACTCCGATGCCGAGCGCATCATCAACGCCGCAAAAGCAATCATCGCGCCGGATCGAGAGCGCATGACGCAGCAGGGGGTGAGGATGAGTCACCTGCTGATCGCGACCGGGACCCATGCCTTCAGCTTCGAGCCCGTGTTTCGCTGGCGCGATGAGTGGTTGCCCTTGCACGAGCAGGTGCTCTCGGAGGCGGCGAAGCGGCGTTTGCCGACCCCGGTTTCGCAGCCTGCGGCCGCGGCACTGGTGGCAGAGATGCGGCAGCGCTTGGTGGAATTGTTCGCGGAGCTTGGAGCGGCTTCCAATCAGTTGGGGAAGACCTACCCGTACTTTGACTCGCTACGGCCGGAGACGGCGCAACTTGTGCAGCAGATCAAACAGGTCGTGGATCCGCAGGGGGTGCTCAACCCGGGCGGTCTCGGCATTCCGAGCGGCAAGGGGCAATAAAAGAAAAGCGCTAACCCGCCAAGGGCTGGCGGCTCGCCCGAAGTTACGCCTCTGCGGCAACCATGCGGCCGCGGGTGACCCAAGCCTGCTGGGCCTGCTTACCGTAAACGTTCGGGTCGGTGCGCTTGCCGGTGATCACCTCGAGCACACCCTGGATGCGCCGCATGCGGCTCGCCACCAGCGCCCCGTTGTGATCATTCAAGCTCCGGCATCGCTTGGCGAGCTCCGCGCACTCCGCCCAGCGCGGCGGCAGGGTGCGATCCGGATCGCAAACCTTGATTAGGTTCAGCAATCCGGCATTGTCTGCACGGTAGCCAAGCATGCGCAGCAGGTTAGATCGCTCATCCTGCAGGCGAAGCAAGGCACCCATGCATTCCTGGCGGGTGATGCAGGCTGCCTCGAGCTCTTCCGGCGAGTCATCCTTCCATAAGATGGCCTTCTCGGCGTCGAGCAGCCCTTCGTGGCGCAGCAACAGGCGCCGCTCCTCATCGAGCAGGCGAGAGAGCGCCTGCTTGGATTCCTGCAAGCCTTTCACGGACTCGATCAGCTCGGTTTCTTGCTGAGATCGCCCGTGACTTGGCCGAGCGCATATTCGAAGCGCAGCAGCTGGTCCGCGATACGCGACGAGTCGATACGGTAAGTGCCGTTCTCGATCTCTGCTCGCAAGCGGGCAACCTTGGCCTCATCGACAAACGTCGCTTTCGACTCAGGGGCGACAAGGTCGAGCAGCTGCCGAGCAGCCACCGTGATCTTGACGTCCTGGTCCGCGCCCACTCGCGCGGCATTGTTCGGCGCCGCGGTGTCCACCGCCTTGCCGTTATCCTTGACGCGAGCATTGCCGGCCGTGGTCGTCACACCTGCCGAACGGAGCTCGCCTCCGTTGATTTTCATCGTCATGACACGATTCTCCCGGTTCCTTCAAAGGGGGTTTCGGCAGCCATCCAGAAAACTTTAGGGCTCAGTTGAAAACATTTTCCCATGGCCTCAGCCCGCGCTGTCCGGTGGCCTCAAGTGCTACCGGTCAACTCGAACTACACCTTGGGTATCGGCACGTGCCTGGATAACCCTTAGTGAAGTGCTGTGCCGAACTCGCAGGGTTTCGCCGGGACGCGCATCGGAGAGGGCGACGCCTGAGGCTCGAACCTCGCCGCCGGGGATCCCCGCCAGCACGGTTACGATTTCCCCCCGGCGGACCACGGGGGCGATATCCAGCATATCGAGCAACAAAGTGGCGTCATTGGCGACGGCTCGGCGCAGTACCCGGCCGAGGGCTTCCGGAGGGGCGTCGGTACAGCAGCCAGGTCCGCCCGCGAACCGACGGACCTCAACGCGGAGATCGTCCGCGGCGAGGATCCTGCCTGGCCGCAGGGGTCGGTTGGTCACTAACACTGGGCCCTCCGTAAAGACGGCCACAGCCACGAAGACGTTCCAAGGGACGCTGCCCGGGCAGCTCACTGGGACGTTCACCCGAGCACCCACCGTTAAATACGGGGGGAGGGTTCCAAGCAGGGGGCGATCGCAGCGGGCGAGGCGCAGCCGGGGGTCGATCGGACTCGCATCGAGCCCAGCTTCGGGCACCAACGACCGGACGGCTGCGGTCGCGGCCTCGGCAATGCTGGCGGGGTCTTGGACGGCCGTTTGGCCTCGCGCTTGCATCGATCCCAAGCAGGCGACGATGTGCGTCAAAAAGGCGTGATGAGCTTTCATGCGGGAGATACAGCAAGGCTCATGCCACGCCGGAGACGGCATTAACGGGGGAGGGTCCTGCAGTCAAAGCGGCAAGCGGTTGTCGCAGTCGGCAATTCCGGCCGGGGCCGTCACGGATGTTCGCACCGGGTATCTGCATCAGCTCGCAAAACTTGAGGGCGGACCGAGTTGGCACGGCAATTGCTGAGTATGTCCCGAGCCAAATTTTTGGCGGAGGATGCCAATGTTCGATCTCGACGCACATTTCAAGTTGCACGCGGAGTCGCTGAAGCTCAGCTCGCGACGCTCCGAGATGATCGCGCGCAACCTCGCGAATGCCGAGACACCTAATTACAAGGCGAGCGACCTCGACTTCCGCAAGGCCTTGACGTCGGTCTTGGGCGAGGAGGGCGCCGACGTGGGCATGACGGCAACGTCGGCTGGGCATCTCGCCGGATCGCGAACCGTCAACGCCGACAATCACTTGATCAATTGCTCGCCGTTGGTTGAGTCACTCGATGGCAATACGGTCGACGTCCAGGCCGAGCAAGCCGCGTTCGCGGAGACCTCGATTCGATATCAGGCCTCGCTCAATTTCGTCAATTCCCAGCTTCGCGGCCTGATGACGGCCATCACCGGTCAGTAAATCCACACGAGACACTGAACCATGTCCAGCTTCAAGATTTTCGAAATCGCGGCCTCCGGAATGGCGGCTGAGTCCATGCGACTCAACACGGTCGCCAGTAACCTCGCGAACGCCAACACCTTGCTCTTGGCCTTTTTTGTGGTCATGTATTCCGTGTCCTCGCTGAACTCGGGTAAATACCGGGTGATGTCCGAAGCCTTGATGGCGGCCTTTCGAGGTGAGCCGCAACGTGACATGCCGATCACGTTGTCGATCCGAGAGGGTATGCCGTCCTCCGATTTGGTCACCATGCCTGAAACGGAGAAAGCCATGGACCCGCGCCCCATCCGCAAAACGGATGCGCAGGGTATGGATACGGGCATGAGTCTCTCCGGGATCGCCGGCAATGTCGCCAAGGCGCTTGAGCGGCAAGTCATGACCGATCAGGTCACCATCCGGCAGCATTCGAATTGGGTCGAGGTGGAGATTCGTAACGATCTGCTGTTTTCGAGTGGGTCGGCGGGACTGGCGGGCGAGGCGGCGGATATCGTGCGCAAGCTGGGGGCTTCGCTGGCGAGTTTGAAAAACCCGATCTTCGTAAAAGGGCATACGGATAACGTGCCGATCAGGACGGCACAGTTCCCGAGCAACGGGGAGCTCTCGGGCGCACGCGCCGGCGCAGTCGTGAGACTGCTGGGCGAAGGCGGCGCCAATACGTCGTTGATGACGGTCATCGGTACGGAGAGCAGCGGCCGCTGCAATCCAACGATACCGCTGAGGGCCGGGCGACCAATCGCCGTGTGATGCTGGCCATCCTCGAGCCCGATGGGGCGCAGGGTGGTGGCGTATCGTTTGGGCCACCCAGCACGGGCGGAGGGCGCAGCGGAGTCGAACCGCCTCGTCCACAACCGAACGGTGGTGAGTTGTTTCAACCCGCAGCGTCGCCCGCCGCGCGTTGATCGGCTCCCATAGTCGCGGGCGGTGGCGCTCGCGTAGCATTCGCTATGGGTATGCGGGTTGTCGAAGACCATGAGTGATCACAAGGGTATAGCGTTCGTTAATAAACTCGTCCGCGATATGTCGCAGGGCGGGCTTGAGATTGCCTGTTTTCCGGAAGTGGCTACCAAGCTCGTTCGCTCGCTCGACAGCGATTTCGTAACTGTGCCGACGATTGCGCGGATGATCGAATCTGAGCCCGCCTTGTCAGTGCGGGTGATCGGCATGGCCAACTCGGCGGCGTTCCAAGGTGGTGGCCGCGCCATCACTGATGCACGCAGCGCGGTGGTGCGAATCGGGCTGCGCTCGCTGCGCGTCGTCATCTTGGCCTTTGCCGTATCCAGCCTGCGTGACCGCCGTGAATTGAAGCTCGTGCAAACGCGAATCGGTGAAGTGTGGCAGGGCAGCGTGTCTTTGGCGACCTTCAGTCACGTGCTGGCCATGCGCGTGCGTGGCGTAGATTCCGAAGGGGCTTTATTGGGCGCTCTCATGCAGGGCGTGGGCCGAATCTTTCTGTTCACTGAGGCCGCTTTCGACCAGGAGTTTCGCGACGACGTCGAGGGTCTAGATGATATTGTCGAGCAGTGGCATGTCGGTGCCTTGGGCAAGATATTGGAACCGTGGGGTTTCGGCAGCAATATGATTGAAGCCGCCATTGAATTCCATGGTGACGGTAGCCGATCGAATTTGGCGGACGTGCTCAAAACTGCGAAACTCTTCCTGGATCATCAACAAGATCCCGACGATCTGAAAGTGCGACTACAGGATTTTCAGCCAGCGGTTCGAGTGGGGCTCACTCACCTCGAGCCCAAGGAAGTGTTGGACACTGTCAAAAAGTACGCTTCGGTCGGCACTGCACTCGGGTGATGATGCGCGCCACGCTCACTAGATATCTGATTCTGTTTTGTGCGGTGTTGGGCACTGCACTGCAGAGTGCGCAGGCGGTCGAGTACGAGTTGCGCGAGGATGGCGGCGAAGTGTTCGGCGTTGTGGAGCGGATCCAGACTCGGTACGAAGACACCCTGATCGAGATTGCCCGCCGCTATAGCCTCGGCTACGAGGAACTATTGCGGGTGAATCCGGGTGTCGACCCGTGGTTGCCGGGTGAGGGGACGAGTGTTCTGATTCCGGGCAAGCGCCTGCTGCCCCCCGCGGAGCGCATCGGCATCGTCGTTAACTTGCCTGAGCACCGGATGTATTTTTTTCCGCCACCCGCGAAGGGCGAGAAAGCCAAAGTCATGACGTTTCCGGTGAGCGTCGGCAAGATGGATTGGCGAACGCCGCTCGGATTCACCAAGGTCGTCTCCAAGCAAAAGGATCCGCCGTGGTATCCGCCGGCCTCCGTGCGCAAAGAGCACGAAGAACGCGGCGATCCGCTGCCACTCGTCGTGGGACCGGGGCCTGACAATCCGCTCGGCGCGCATGCCTTGCGGCTAAACATTCCCGGGGGCTCCTACTTGATCCACGGCACGAATAATCCTGATGCCGTAGGAATGGCGGTGACTCATGGGTGCTTGCGCATGTACCCCGAGGACGTCGCCGTGCTCTTCGATGCGGTGAAGGTTGGCACTCGGGTCGCGTTGGTCAACGAGCCCGTCAAAATCACCAAAGCGGACGGCGAGGTCTGGCTCGAGGTTCACCCGCCGGTTGATGCGCAAGGGCAGAGCACGGCTGTGCCGCTTGAGGATTTCGAAAAGCGGCTTGACGCCCTGCTAGGTGAGACGGAAGTGGCCATCAACTGGGATTTGGCCGTACAAGCCCTGAGCGAGGCGCGTGGCATTCCGGTGATGATCGGACTCGAATTGGCGCCCGATCAGGCGGGCGCCGTACCTCCGGCGCCTGCGCCCGCCGAGACCAGTCTTCAGA
>JBJTBK010000150.1:0-7575 GCA_046091245.1 Nevskiaceae bacterium
CGGATAGTTCTCCGCCGCGATCGCCGAGCGCGTCAACGCATTGAAGAGGGTGGACTTGCCGACGTTAGGCAAGCCGACGATGCCGCACTTGATTCCCATGATTTACTGATCCTGTGTATGCAATCGGTTCATGGCCTTCTCCGCGCCCTCGAAGAGCAGCAGGGGCAGCAGGTCGGCCGCCCTGAGAATGGCCTCATTAATAAGTTGTTCGTCGCTCGCGCTCGCCGCTCTCGAGACTGCAGAGAAGGCGCTGCAACGTGCTGAGAAAGCGGCCAAGGCCATGGATAAGGAAGCGATCAAGGCGCGCGATATCATCCGCCGTGTGCGTGACGCGCTGAATGAAGGCCAGCCCGTGCGAGCGCTGTCGTTCGATGAGACCGAGCGGCCCATCGTGCGCGATCTGCAGTTACTGACCTTCAAGCCTGTGCTGTATGTGGCTAACGTGCAGGAGTCGGGCTTCAACAATAATCCGATGCTTGATGCCGTCACCGCGTTGGCGACGCGCGAGGGCGCGCAGGTGGTGGCGGTCTGCGCAGCCATCGAGGCGGAGATCTCCCAGCTCGAGGATGCCGATCGTGCAGAGTTCCTCAAAGATCTGGGTCTTGAAGAGCCCGGCCTCAACCGTGTGATCCGGGCCGGTTACGCGCTGCTCGGTCTGCAGACGTATTTCACCGCAGGCGAGAAGGAAGTGCGCGCTTGGACGGTGCGCAAGGGTGCCACCGCGCCGCAGGCTGCGGGCGTGATCCACACCGATTTCGAGCGCGGGTTCATTCGCGCGGAGGTCATCGCCTTCGACGATTACGTTGCGCTCAAGGGCGAGCAGGGCGCAAAAGAAGCCGGCAAGCTGCGACTCGAGGGCAAGGAGTACATCGTCTGCGAGGGCGATGTGATGCACTTTAGATTCAACGTCTGATGGAAGCGTTTCTCCTCTCCACCGGCATCGTCGCGCTCGCCGAAATCGGCGACAAAACCCAGTTGCTGGCGCTCGTGCTGGCCGCCAAGTACCGACGTCCCATACCGATCATCCTCGGCATTCTCGTGGCGACTTTGCTCAATCACGCCGCAGCGGGGTTCGTTGGTGCGTGGGTCGCAGCGTGGCTTGGCGAGGGGCTGTTGCGCTGGATCCTCGGGTTGTCGTTCATCGCCATGGCGTTTTGGATGCTGGTTCCCGACAAGCTCGACGAAGAGGAAGACAAACCCGCGCGCTTTGGGGTGTTTCTCTCTACGCTGATCGCATTCTTCGTAGTGGAGATCGGTGACAAGACGCAGATCGCAACCGTGGCACTTGCCGCCAAGTACAGCTCGCTAATTGCAGTGGTCGGTGGAACGACGCTCGGCATGATGCTCGCGAATGTACCTGCCGTGTTGCTCGGCGAGGTGGCTGCGAAGAAGTTACCAATGCGCTTGGTGCACGGCGTCGCAGTAGCGATTTTCGCCGTACTGGGCTTGCTGGTGCTGCTGCGGGCGGATCAGGCGCTGTAGCTTCGAGCCCCTGTGCGTGGCCAAGACCGCGCAATCAAACGAGCCCGAGCGGCAGTTCGGTGGTGTTCTTGGTTTCTTCGATCACGATGCGTGAGTTGATCGACTGCACGCCCGGGATCTGCGACAGCTTGCCTTGCACGAAGCGGTTGTACTCCTCGATGGTGCGGGTCGCGACAATCAGAATGAAATCGATGTCGCCCATCACGAGGAAGCACTGCAGCACCTCGGGAAAGCTCACGATCCGCTGTTTGAACTTGGGGAGCGGCTGCCAGCCGTGACTCGCGAGTTTGATGTTCACCACGACGAGTACCTCGAGCCCGAGCTTCTTGCGAGCGAGTAGCGCGACTCGCTGTTGGATCACGCCAGCCTCCTCGAGTTGTTTGACCCGTCGCCAACACGGTGACTGCGACAGGCCGACCCTTTCGGCGAGCTCAGTGCTGGCGATGGTGGCGTCGTGTTGCAACTCCTTGAGTATGGCGATGTCCTGTTTGTCGAGTTTCATGGATAGTCTCGGTGGTAGAAGCGCCGTTTAGAGAATAACGTATTCCTGATTCGGGGCTTTACGCCGTCAGCGTGGGCGCCCAGTCGAGTGATGTCTGGCTTATGCTGTGCGGCATGTCAGCGTCACGTCTGCATGTGCCTGCCGTACCCGCCCGTCCGGGCGAGCAACCGGACTTCAGCTACGTTCGTCTCTCGCCTGCCGGCGCTGTTCCCTATTTGCCCTTCGATGCTCCGGTCAGCGCAACGGCCCCCTTTGCAGAGGAATTGGTCCGAGTCCTTGACGAGTCGCATCAGGCGGTGGGGTCGTGGAACCCACAGCTGGCTCCCGACGTGCTGCGGCGCGGCCTGCGGATCATGCTGCAGACCCGTGTCTTCGACGATCGCATGCAGCGTGCGCAGCGGCAGGGGCGAATTACGTTCTACGTGCGCTCGCTCGGCGAGGAGGCGGTGTCCGTGGCGGCCGCCCTCGCGCTCGCTGAGCGCGACATGCTTTTTCCGTCGTACCGCAATCAAGGTCTGTTTCTCGCCCGTGGTGTGACCCTGGTCGAGATGATGTCGCAGCTGCTGTCCAACACGCGCGACATGTGCAAAGGACGCCAGTTACCGGTGATGTACCACTCTGTGCCGCATCGCCTGTTTTCGATCTCGGGCAATCTCGCCACGCAGTTTCCGCAGGCCGTGGGCTGGGCCATGGCCGCGGCGATCAAAGGTGAGTCGGACATCGCCGCAGCTTGGATCGGCGAGGGCAGCACGGCGGCGGCGGATTTTCATCACGCTTTGACCTTTGCCAAGGTCTATAAAGCGCCGGTGGTGCTCAACGTGGTCAACAACCAGTGGGCGATCTCCACCTTCCAGGGTTACGCAGGCGGGGAGCAACGATCATTTGCCGCCCGCGGGCCGGGCGTCGGTCTCGCGGGTCTGCGTATCGATGGCAATGATTTCCTCGCGGTCTACGCGGCCACGCGTTGGGCTGCCGAACGGGCGCGACAGGGCCACGGGGCGACGCTCATCGAGCACGTCAGTTACCGGGCTGGTGCGCACTCGACGAGCGATGATCCGTCGCGGTACCGACCGCGCGATGAGTTCCATGATTGGCCGCTCGGGGACCCGGTCGATCGACTGAAGCAACACCTCATCTTCCTCGGCGAATGGGATGAGGCTCGACATGCCGCGTTGTTGCAGGGACTCGAGGATGAAGTCAGCGCAGCGTGGCGCGAGGCCATGGCTGCGGGCACGCTCAACGAAGGCCCCCGGCTCGACCCTGCGTCGATGTTCGAGGATGTCTTCAAGGAATTGCCGCCTCACCTGCGCGAGCAGCGTGATGCCTTGCTCGCGGAACTCGCTGCTCGATGAGCCCATGCCTACGGTGAACTCATGCCGTCGATGAATATGGTTCAGGCCTTGAACTCTGCGATGGACGTGATGCTGTCGCGTGATTCGCACGTCGTGGTGCTCGGCGAGGACGTCGGTTATTTTGGCGGCGTGTTCCGCGTCACCGACGGACTACAGAGCAAACACGGTGCGCACCGCGTGCTCGACACCCCCATCGCCGAGGGCGGTATTGTCGGTACGGCCGTCGGCATGTGCGTGAATGGCCTGCGTCCGGTGGCCGAAATCCAGTTCGCCGATTACATCTATCCGGCGTACGACCAGATTGTCAGTGAGGTGGCGCGGTTGCGTTATCGCAGTGCTGCGGCGTTCACTGCACCGCTCACCATTCGCACCCCCTGCGGCGGCGGCATCCGCGGCGGACAGACACATTCGCAAAGTCCTGAGGGCGTGTTCGCGCACGTCAGCGGCATCAAGACGGTGATGCCTTCGAACCCGTACGACGCCAAGGGCATGTTGATCGCGGCGATCGAAGACGATGATCCGGTCATATTCTTTGAGCCAAAGCGTGTCTACAACGGCCCATTTGACGGCGAGCCCGATAAGCCTGCGCAGTCGTGGGCGGGTCACCCGCTTGCCGAAGTGCCCGAGGGCTACTACACCGTGCCTCTGGGTCAAGCGGCGATCGCTCGTAGTGGGCAAGCGCTGACCGTTGTCACCTACGGCACCATGGTCCATGTGTGTATGGCAGCGGCCGACGCACTCGGGGTGGATGCAGAGATCGTCGATATCCGCAGCATGATGCCGCTCGACATCGAGACCATTGCGGCATCGGTCTCGAAGACGGGGAGGTGTTTGATCGCGCATGAGGCCACGCGTTTTGCGGGCTTCGGCGCCGAACTCTCCGCGAGCATTCAGGAACGTTGCTTCTGGGATCTCGAAGCGCCCATCCAGCGTGTGGCAGGTTGGGATACGCCTTATCCGCATGCCTTCGAATGGGAGTACTTCCCCGGCAAACTTCGGGTGATGGCGGCGCTGAAGCAACTCATGGCGGAAGCCCCATGACGCGCCACGTGATGCGCTTGCCGGATCTTGGCGAGGGCACGGTGTCGGCCGAGGTGATCGCCTGGAAAGTCGCGCCAGGTGAGGTGATCCGCGAGGACTCACCGCTCGTCGAGATGTCGACTGAGAAAGCAGTCGTCGAAGTGCCCTCACCGGTCAGCGGGCGAGTGGTGGCGCACGGCGGTAAGCCGGGTGATGTAATCGCCGTGGGTGCCGAGCTCGCGGTGTTCGAGCTCGACACCGCAGCGCCGACATCGCAGGCATCGGCGCTGGCGACTGTTGTTGCTGCGACTGTTGTTGCTGCGAATGCGACCCCAACGACTACTGCGACCACTACCGCGACAGCGATCACAGGCGCAGCATCGGCTTCGCCGATCGCGGCCCCCAGCGGTCGCGTACGCGCGTCACCGGCCACGCGTCGCCGCGCGTTCGAAGCGGGCATCGACCTCGCGACGGTGCGCGGCTCCGGGCCGCAGGGTCGCGTTCTCAAACTCGATCTCGATCGGGCGCAGAGTGGAAGCGCTGGCGTCACGGAGATTCCGGTCATCGGTGTGCGCCGTTTGATCGCGCAGCGCATGGCCGAGGCCAAACGTGTGGCGCCGCATTTTGCCTATGTAGAAGAGGTCGATGTCACTGAACTCGAAGCACTGCGCGTGACGCTCAATGCGCGACGTCCCAATGGTGCCGCGGCGCTGACTTATCTGCCGTTTATCGTTCGCGCACTCGCGCAGACGCTCGGCGAGTTTCCCCAGTGCAACGCGCACTATGACGATAAGCGCAATCTCATCCTACGCTACGCCGCCGTGCACGCGGGTATCGCCACGCAGACACCGGATGGTTTGAAGGTACCCGTGGTGCGTGATGTGCTCACACACGATCTGGAGGGTCTGGCTGCGGAGATTCGGCGAGTCAGCGAGGCGGCGCGGGCAGGGCGCGCGCGCCGCGAGGATCTCACCGGCTCGACCATCACCGTCACGAGCCTCGGCAAGCTCGGCGGCATCGTTTCGACGCCCATCCTCAACCTTCCTGAGATGGCCATCCTCGGCATCAACAAGGCGGTGGAGCGGGTGATCGCGCTTGATGGCAAGATAGCGATTCGGCGTATCATGAATTTCTCGTCGTCCTTTGATCACCGTTTCGTGGATGGCTTCGATGCCGCGGCCATGATCCAGGCGTTGAAGGGTCGCCTCGAGCATCCCACGGAGATTTTTGGCGAATGAGCAGTAACCCCCGTAGCGCGCCCTTCGGCAGCATCCTCTCGGACACCATGGCGATCGCCACCTATCGCGACGGCGCGTGGTCGGCGATGGAGTTGCGCAAGACCGGCCCGCTCGAGATCCACCCCGCGGCGCACGCCCTGCATTACGGCAGCACCTGCTTTGAAGGCTTCAAGGCGTATCGTCATGCTGATGGTTCCGTGCATGTTTTCCGCATGGCGAGGCACATCGAGCGCATGCGCCGCAGTGCCGAGGCGCTGATCCTCCCAGAGCCTGACCCGACGCTGCTCGCCGCCATGGTCACCACGCTCATCGATCGCGTACGCGCCGACGTACCTGAGGCCCCGGGTGCGCTGTACCTGCGACCGCTGCTGTTTGGCACGATGGCTAACATCGGCGCTGCTGCAACCCCCTCCAATGAGGCCTGCCTTGTGGTGCTCGCGAGCCCCGTGTGGGACTACTTTGCAGGCGGCATCCGACCGCTGAAGATCCTCGTCGAGGAGCAGGCGCAGCGCTGCGCGCCACACCTCGGCATGGTCAAAACGGGCGGCAACTACGCCGCTGCCATGGGCCCAACGCTCGCGGCCCGCAAGGCGTACGGCATCGACCAAGTGCTGTTCTGCCCGGGTGGTGAGGTGCAGGAGACCGGCGCCTCGAACTTTTTGCTGATTCGGCCGGGGCACTTCCTCACCCGCAGTCTCGATCCGAGCTTCTTGCACGGCGTCACGCGGGACTCATTGCTGACCCTCGCAGGCGATCTGGGGTATCGCGTCGAGGAGCGGGTGTTCTCGGTCGAGGAAATGATGGACTGGGTGCGCACGGGTGAGGCGGCGCTCTCGGGCACGGCGGCCGTGCTCTCCGGCGTCGGCACGCTGGTTCGTAACGGCAGCGAGCACCCGGTCGCCGACGGTCAGGTGGGGCCGGAAACCCTCAAGCTGCGCGCCGCCCTCGTGGCCATCCAGCAGGGCATGGTTCCTGACACCCACGGCTGGCTGACGCGGGTCTGAAACGCTCCGTATGACCGCCTCACCCAAGTGGTTTACCTCGGTCGCGATCTTGGCCCTGCTTTGGAACCTTCTCGGCGCTTCGGCCTACCTCATGGACGTGACTCTCTCGCCTGAAGCGGTGGCGAAGATGAGCGAAGCCCAGCGCGCCATGTACGCGTCTCGCCCGAGCTGGTTCGTGCTGGCGTACGCGAGTGCTGTTTGGTTTGGTGTCGCCGGGTCGCTCGCACTGTTGCGGCGTAAACGATGGGCCAAACCGCTGTTCTTGGTGTCGCTGCTGATGCTCTCGCGCAAGAGCGAGCGTGAAGCCTGGGTCACCTGACCGACCTGACGGCGTCCCGGACGTGGCTTGACAGGGCCGGGGACGGCGACGAAACTTCCGGCCCCCGTTGGTGCCCAGCCCGACCGGGCGCACCCGAAAAGGAAAGGTAGCTCAGCTGGTTAGAGCACGGCACTCATAATGCCGGGGTCGAGGGTTCGAGTCCCTCCCTTTCCACCACCATACCCTCCAGTAGCCTCCGCAGAAGTCCAGAAAACCCATGAAAAACAGGGTTTTTTGACCAGACTGCGTCCGCAAGAGTCCGTTGACATCCGGGGGTATCCAGCGCATCTTGGGGGTAGATCTGGGGGTACGACTGACCCGACCCGGTATTTTTGGTCCATGTTTAATGTTCATTAATGGGACAGGAGACGTGGCCGATGGCGAATCAGAGATACACGACTGAGGAGATCATCCATAAGCTTCGGGAGGCCGATGTCTTGGGCCGGCAGGGAAGGACGCTAACAGAGGTGGCTACGCTTAACTAGGTGGCCTGCGAACACCCTCATTGTCGTTTAATCGACAAATGTCCAATGCGAAAACATCAGAGAGCTGCGTCAAAACCGAGTTCTTACTCTCGCCCAATTTTCTTTGATCGTCGACTACGCTCTATGTGCGTAAGTGTTTTTGGCCGATAAAAGACCTGTCAAAACCACGATAG
>JBJTBK010000151.1:0-2184 GCA_046091245.1 Nevskiaceae bacterium
CCTGATGGCAGACCTCGCGTGCTCGCTCGTGCGTTCTCCCGATCGTATCGCTGAGGATCTCGCGGCAGAGCCTGGCGTCGTAGGTCTTGAAGCACGGGCGAGCGGCGTCGGCTTGCTCAGTATCGAAGGCGTTACCGAGCCAGTCTCCGCACGTCTCGTCTCGCTGCCCGCCGATCGATGACCTCGAGTCAATGATCTCGTGCTCAAGCGCGGTCGTTGGCCCATAGCCACGCGCAGCGCCGAGGTGCTCGTCAACGAATCGTTTGCCGAGGCGCACGGTCTGGAACCCGGGCAACGACTGCCGGTACTCATTCTCGGTCAGCGCAAGATTGTCGAAGTGACCGGTATCGCGAGTAGCCCCGAGTTCGTCTTTGCCGTCGCACCGGGCGATATTCTTCCCGAGCCGCGGCGCTTCGGTGTGCTGTGGATGAACCGTGAAGCGCTCGGTCGTGCACTCGATCTCGACGGGGCATTCAACGATGTGGTGCTGCGTCTGCAAGCCGATGCAGACCGGGAAGCGGTGATCGCAAGCCTCGATGCGCAACTCGCCCGCTACGGTGGAGGAGGTCTTTATGGGCGCGATCGCATGCTCTCTGCTCGATATCTCTCGGACGAGCTGTCGCAGCTGCGAACGCTCGCCAGCATCCTGCCGCCGATTTTTTTGTTGGTGGCGGTGTTCCTGATCAACGTCATGCTCTCGCGCCTCGTGGCGACCGAACGCGCGAACATCGGGCTGCTCAAAGCCTTCGGCTACCTTAACACCCTCATCGGGGCGCACTACGCCAAGTTTGCGCTCGCGTTTTGCCTCGCCGCCGCGGTACTCGGCATCGTGCTCGGCACCTATGTGGGTGGTGGGTATATGGCGAGCGTCTATCAAGCGGTCTACCACCTGCCGGTGCTCGAGTTCGAAGCCGAACCGCTCGTGTATCTCGGCGCTTTCGTCGTGGCGCTTTTTGCGGCGGTCCTAGGCGCGCTCAGCGCAGTACGCCGCGCTGTCCGTCTGGCGCCCGCCGTGGCGCTCGCGCCGCCGGCGCCGACCTCGTTTCGCAGGCTGGGAGAACATCTGGGGCAAAAGCTCCGTGCGCTCGATGCGCGCTCGCGCATGCTCGCGCGCCGTATTCTGAGATTCCCGAGAAGATCCGCGATCACGGTCATCGGGATGGCGCTGGCCTTGGCCCTGCTCATCATGTCCGAACATTTCCCGATCGCGATCGAGCGCATCATCAGCATCAACTTCGGCACGACTCAACGAATGGATGTCACGCTCGCGGCGCCGTAATCCGGTGTCGTACTGCGGGTGCCCCAGGAGAGCGAAGCGATGATCGGGGTCGGCACGCCGGTCGTCGTGATCGGCGATCCCTCGCGCGTCGATGTAGTGGCGGAGTTTCTGTCGCAAGATGCCGTGAGCATCAAGCCGGGCGCTCGCGCGTTCATCGAGAACTGGGGAGTGCAGGGCGCCGGTACGTCGCCCGTCGAAGCCATCGTCGAACGTGTCGAGCCGGTGGCGCGCACCAAGGTCTCGGCTCTCGGTATCGAGGAGCAGCGCACTAAAGTCATTTTGCAGTTCGTCGCTACGCCCCCCGAGCCGCTACGCGCCCACGATTTTCGGGTCGACGTCCGAATCGTCATTGAGGAGGCGCAGGACGCGCTGCGCGTTCCGCTCGGTGCGCTCGTGCGCGACGGTGAGGGTTGGGCGGTGTTTGTTGTGGAGAGGGGCAGCGTGGAGAAACGAATGCTCGCAGTAGGCCTTAAAGATGACCGCTATCGTGTGGTCGTTGGAAACCTTCGTGCGGGTGAAATGGTCGTCGCTTTTCCTCCAGGGGGGGCTGAAAACGGGACGACGAGTCACTCCGTTGTGAGCGACGGCATCTCGGGTTTACAGTTGTTGCAAAAAAGAAACAAGATAAATCCCGAGCGTATAAATGTTCGGCTTAGGTTGCGATGTGTTTTTCAGACAGGTAGATTTCGATTTATAAACGGGGAGTTCCCGTCTGCATTCAATCCTCTCAAACTCTATTGGTGTCAAATGTATTGGTGTCAAATGCAAAACTCAGATCTTCGTAAGGGATCACGTCAGATCAGGCTGTTGGTCCGCTCTTTGCTGCTCGTCGCTGGCGCTGCAGCGCTCACGGCAACACCCGGGTTTTCGCAGAACAACTCTGCGGGGGCCGATGAGCTTCAGAC
>JBJTBK010000152.1:0-31610 GCA_046091245.1 Nevskiaceae bacterium
CACTCCCGCCGGCGGCATCACGCGCGCGGCGCTGCAGGCCGCCCTTCGGGTCGCTTACGACTTCGCCGGCGGCGACTCGCTGTCGTCACTGACCGCGGCCCACCAAGACAAGACGATGACGATCATCGATCTCAACTACCGCAGTGGTAAAGATCGGGTCAATCCGTTCTACGCGACGCGACCCACGACCACAGTGCCTTGGCTGCAGTCGCTGTTGGTGTCGCAAGGCAAGTTCCGTGACTGGAGTCAGGAGCTGCGTCTGAGCTCACCGCAGGAGCAAAGATTGCGCTGGGTGGTCGGCGGTAATTACTTCTCGGGTATGAGCCCGGGCGGCACGGTGTACGGACTGCTGCCGAGCGGCCCGTCGTTTACCGCGTCGATTACGCGACAGGAAGTGACCACGCCGGCGGTCTTCGGTGCGGCCTACTACGATCTCACCGATCAGTTGACGGTGAGCGTCGAAGGCCGCTACCAGTGGGACAAGATCGAGCAGACCCCGCTCGTCGCGCCCCCGGGCGTTGCAACCACGGGCGTCGCAGCCGAAACGCTCTCCGAGACGTTCACCAGCTTCTCGCCGCGCATCTCGGTCGACTATCAGATCACCGATGACACCTTGCTCTACGGCCTGTTCTCGCGCGGCTACCGCCCGGGTGGCTTCAACGCAGCGCTGAAGACTTCACCGGCTGCGCTGGTCGCTGCACTGTTGTCGGTCGTGCCCACGGCGAGCCTCGCCTTCGAGCAGGAACAGCTCGATAACTACGAGGTGGGTATCAAGTCGACCTTCCTCGATGGCCGCGCACGCGCCATCCTGACCTTCTACAAGAACGACTGGATCAATGGTCAGGTCGGCTCCACGGTGGCACTGCCCGGCTTCACGAACCTCATCACCATTACCGTGAACAACGGCGAGGCGAAGCTCGAGGGTATGGAGTTCGAGGGTCAGTTCCAAGCCACTCGTAACCTCAAGCTCTCGGGCACCTTCGCCTACAACAAGTCGGAGCTCGTCAGCTATGGTGTGGGCGCGAGCGGCAACTGCAACGACTGCAACCTCGTCTACGGCAGCTTCGGCGGCGCCATCGGCAATCGTCTGCCGACCACGCCGAAGATCACCTACTCGCTGACGGCCGAGTACTCACGACCCTTCAGCGATACGCTCGACTGGTACACGCGCGTCGATTTGATGCACCAGGGCGAGAAGTACACCGACTTCTCGAATGTCGCCTGGGTCGGGTCATCGGATAACGTGAACGCGCGCATCGGTCTGCGCTCCGAGAAGATGACCTTCGAAATCTTTGGGACCAACATTACCGACAACAAGGTGCTGACCTCGGCGCTGCTTGGCATCGATGCCTTCACCTTCCTCGTGCCGCCCAACAAGAACGAAGTGCGCTTCTCGCCGCCCATGCCGCAGGCTTGGGGCGCGCGTATCAGCTACAAGTTCTAAACAAAGGTCAGTGTGTTCAACGGGGGCCGGATGCTTGCATCCGGCCCTTTTTTTTGCGGAAGTGCACGATGAACAGCACGATCGCCGCGAGGCCGACGATCCAGTGTGCGAGCGAGGTCCAGGATCGCCACTGATCGCTACCGATGTAATACAGGGCGCAACCGGTGAGCGTGAGCCACACCAGAACGCCGAACAGCGTGCCGCCCGTGGGTCGGCGCTGTCGCGCCCGCCAGCCACGCACGATGTGATCTGACCACAGCGCACCGAACATCCACACAGCGGCAAACGAGAACACCGCGTGGCCGATCAGCCACCAACGCTGCTGCGGATGCGGGCCATCGAACCCGAACTGATCAACTACACGGATGAAGTAATGGAAGATCAACCACACGCCGCCGGTCACCCATGTGCCAATTGCCAACACGTGCAGCAAGCGCCGACGACCCGGCGGCAGGACACCCGTCAGAACACTGTTCACCGCTGACCGCCTCCGAGAATCTTCCAGCCCATATCGGGTGCGTAGAGATACGCGCTCGCCTCGCAGGCAGCAAGCACGATTTCGAGATCCGACCCCTCCGCGAGCGCCACTTTGGTCAGCCCGTCGGCGAGCATGCAGGATGGCGCCACCACAGTGACGAATCGACCGGGCACCACGGCCCGCCTTTTACGACCCTCGATGTGTACGGCTCGCGTCGCATCGGAGGCGCTACTGGCGAGCGCTGCCTGATGCAGTTCGACCAAGGGATGCGTGCTCTGCGGATGTCCGGGTACGCGCAGCGGTACGGCCTGGATCTCGGGCCCCGCCACCCGCAAATCGCCCCCCGCATTCACCTGCCCGCTGGCCGCGGCGGGCAGCTGCAAGGCCTCGATCGCCCGGTCGACCGCATAGCCCTTGGCTATGCCGCCGAGGTCGATCCACACCGGGCGCTGCAGCAGCACCCGGTTTGGCGGAATTAGCGCGACCACCCCCCACCGCGCGTTGGGCTCGGGGTACCCGCTGCCCTCGATCGGGGTGGGCAACAGCCCCGCTCGCACCAACACCGGCGCCACGGTCACATCGAAGATGCCCTTCGACAGCCGGTGCAAACGATCAGCACACTGCAACACGGCGAAGGTCTCTGCCCCCACCTCCACCTCGACCCCCGCTGGAGCGGCATGGAGTCGGGCCAAGTCGCTGTCCTGCGTGTGGAAGCTCATCGCCGCCTCAACCCGGGCTATGGCCTCGAAGGCCCGCCCAAGCGCCGCCTCGGCCTCAAGGGGGGACAATCCCGACACCCCGACAGTGACGTAGGTGCCAAGCCCAGGCCGGGTCCACTGCAGCACCGGCAGTGGCGGCGGCAACGGCGGCGGGTGACCGATCTTTGAACGCATGAAAGTCCCTTGATCGCCCAGGTGGTGAGAATGATATCTTCAAGGTGTTCTGCAGGAGGTTAGCCCATGGCCATCGACAAGAACCGTCCCACCTACGCCGTCGAGGCGATTCCATCCGACATCACCAACAGCGTGTTCCTCGGCAATCCCGCCGTCGACAACCTGCTGTCTTGCGTGATCGCCATGAACGCCGAAATGTGGGCGACCAAACGCCGCATGAAGGTGCTCGAGTCCTTGCTCGCCAAAAAAGGCATCACGCAAGAAATGATCGAAGGCTATGTCCCGACTGCGGCGGAAACTGCCGCGTGGGAAAAAGAGCGTGATCGCTTCATCGAGCTGGCGATGGGTCCGCTCGGCAACGATGGCTTCCGTTCCATCGGCACGGGCTTTCCGAAGCGCTGAAAGCGCTCTTTCCGGAGGTATTCATGATCGGTCGTCGTGAACTGTTTGGCGCCACCGCGGGCGCCTTGGTGATGGCCCAGACGCTGAAGGCCGATGCCGCCGCAGCGGCGGAGAAACTCAAACCCTACACCGCAGCGCCGAAGGGCTCATACCTCCCGCGTGGTACCGATGGTCGCTTAGCACGACTCGCAACGCTCGATCTTGAGAGCCATCAGGATTTCACGCTCGGCTTTCGCTTGATGCACAGCAAGGCACTGCGTGCCGCATCGGCCGCCGCCTTCGAGCGTGTACTCGAACGCGAAGGCATCGACCCGCTGACGCCGCTCACCGGCGAACAAGTTCGCCAGCTCGTCGAAACCGAGCCTGGCATCAACATTGCCTCGCGCGCCTGGCTCGCTAACCAGCAGGTCACGTGGAAGACACTGCGCGATCACTTTCATGCCAACGCAGACGCCTACCTCTCCGAGATGGAAGCTGCGGATAAATCGGGCCCGGGCACGCTGGAGCTGGCGCCCAACCTCGACATCCCGACCTATGCGCGGCACGAGATCCATATTCAGCCCGGTGGCTATGTCGGTGACCCGTTCGCCGGCCACATCTACCACTACGGCACCAACAGCTTCTATATCAGTGTCATTGGCCATAACGAGCAGGACCAGGTGCACAAGGGCTCTGCGGCGCGCCTGCCGCTGCCGGAAGACGGCAAGGTCAAGCGCATCCTCGATATGGGCTGTGGCATCGGCCAGATGTCTGTCGCGCTAAAGGAGCGTTTCCCGGACGCCGAAGTGTGGGGTATCGACGTTGGCGGTCCGATGGTGCGCTACGCGCACATGCGCGCTCGGCGCCTCGGTATCGAGGTCAATTTTGCGCAGCGGCTGGCCGAGCTCAGCGGCTTCCCGGACAACTACTTTGACCTCGTGACGAGCTACATCATGCATCACGAGCTGCCGGGCGAGATCACCAAGAAGGTGATTGACGAAGCGCGCCGTGTGACGCGACCGGGTGGTGTCTACTACCCGATCGACTTCAACTCGGGCGGTACCAAAATGCCTGCGCGCATGATGTACAGCCGCTGGTACGACCACCGCTGGAACAACGAGGTGTGGAGCTTCGAGTACCACGCGTTGAACTTCACCAATGAAATCGGCGAGCGCGGTTTCAACGTCGTGAAGAACGCGAAGCCTGCCCTGCCCGGGTTCGGCGTGCGGCACAGCATCAAGGTGTGACGGTGGCGCACCGCGCCGCGCCGCGCTGATGCATCATCGCCTTCTGCTGGTTCCGGCCATGGCCATCGTGGCGGCGCAGTATGCGCCCGCCTACGAGTTGCAAACCCTCGAAGAAGCACAGCAGCGTCTCTATCCGAACGCAAAGCTGACGCCGTTCGAATTCAAGCTCTCACCGGAGCAGTTCACGCAGCTCAAATTCGAATACAAGGTCCCAGCGTTCCGGCCGCTGTTTCGCGGCTGGAAAGTCGAAAGCGGTGGCTGGCTGTATATCGACCAGGTGTATGGCCTGAACGACATCGTGACCTACCTGATCGCCATAGGCGCCGATGGCAAATGTCGCGGCATCGAGGTGCTGACCTGCGCTGATGGGTATTGCGATCTGTACACCCCGCAGTGGCGAAACACGCTGGTTGGACTCGAGCATGGCCGCTGGGATCCCACTCGAACCATACCCATGGTGTCCGGATCCACCCTCTCGGCGACGCACGTCGCGGAGGGCGTCAAAAAAATGCTCGCTGTGCATACGCGTTACCGTCCGCAACCCTAGGTCGACTCCATGCAATATGCGCCTGTTCGTCTGATGGGACTTCTTGCCCTTGCAGCGTTAGTTCTGCCTGCCGACGTCTCCGCGCAAACTGCGGCGAAGCCGGTTTCTTTGCAGGCTGGCAGCGAGTTTCGCGACTGCGCCGACTGCCCGACGATGGTGGTCATACCGCCCGGTCGATTCGACATGGGCTTCGATGGCGGCGAGGAAGGGCGGTACGAAGGCCCGGTACGGCCCATCACCATCAACTACGCTTACGCGGTCGGCAAATACGAAGTCAGTAACGCCGAGTATCGACGCTTCATCAATGACACGGGTCATGTCTCGGCGCGGGACTGCAACATCCTGCGTGACGGTACCTATCGAGCCGAGCCCGGTACGAACTGGCAGGACCCGGGCTACCAGCGGCCGATTCGTGACGCGGAGCCCGTGGTGTGCATCAGTTGGAACGATGCCAAGGCCTTCGTCGCCTGGCTCGCACGCCGCACAGGTCAACCCTACCGGCTGCTGACCGAAGCGGAGTGGGAGTACGTCGGGCGCGGCAATCGCGGCGGACATCGCTTCGTCTGGGGTGAGCGTCCTGCAGAAGCTTGCCGGGAATCCAACGTCTTTGACCAAAGCGCACAGCGCGCACGTCCTGATCGGCGCATCGAGGCCGCACCCTGTGATGACGGCTTTACCGAAGTGGCGCCCGTCGGCAGCCTCGCTGCCAATCCTTTCGGCGTACACGACATTCTCGGCAACGTCTGGGAGTGGGTCGAAGATTGCTACGTGATGCCCTTGCCGCCGAGCGCGCCACGCGATGGTTCGGCGCAGCTTGCGGAGGGCTGCGATCGGCGCGGCTCGCGCGGTGGATCTTGGCTGAGCAGTTTCTCTCGCCAGACTCCAACGTTTCGGGGACGTGACCCCGCGACGCTCGTCAGTCAGATCTTCGGTCTACGTATTGCGCGTGATCTCAACGCTTCACGCCCGACAGCAGATACCACACGACGTGCACCGGCCCAGGCGTCGAAGTGAAGCGCGGCTCGGCGTTGCGATCCGCCTGACGCACCGCCGGTTGATAGCCTGAGGCGACCTCGGCAAAGCCAGCGTCACGCACCATCTGTGCAATGTCGGCCTGTTGAGCGCCGATCCAGAACGGCTCGTTATTGTGCAGCGCTTCGAACAGCCCGCGGACACGGTTCCACGCGGATGCCGTGTCGAACCGCAGTGGTACCTCGAGGTGCATCATCACCCCGCCCGGGCGTAACAGGCGATGCGCCTCGCGCATGATGCGCGGCAGTGCCTTGAACGAGGTCTCGTGCAGCACAGCCGACGACACCACAAGATCGAACGAGCCATCGGGAAAATCCGTCGCCTCAGCGTTTTGCTGCGAGTAGTGGATCGACGCCCCGAGGGATGCCGAGCGCGCCCGCGCATAACGCAACAGCGCGCCACCAACGTCGATGCCATGCACTTCGGCTTGCGGAAAATACCCCGCGATCGCCGTGGTGCTATGCCCTACGGTGCAACCCAGATCGAGGATGCGTTGCGGCGTCGTCCCCGGGAATCGATCGAAATAATGCTGCACCAGTGTGTGCCCGCGAACATCGTTGAGTTCACCGCCGTTACGACCCATGTGGTAGAGCGCAGCAGCCTTGTCAAATACCGCCCCCTGACGTACGTCACCCTCGCCGCGGTCGTCGGCATAACCGCCCGGCATCAGATGGATGTCGACGGTGCTTAAGTAGCGCGGCGGTCGAAACTGCGGATCGGTGCGCACTGAACCCGCCACAGTCGCGTCACTCGCTCGCCGCTCAAGCTCGGGCAGTTGCCGGTCGACGCACTCACCGACACTGCGCCACATTTCTTCTTGGGCCGACACCGTCAGTTGCTGCCAAGTGCGGTACGCACCGAGCCTCGCAAGACTGCGCTCGAGCGCGCGATACTCGTCCTTGGCATCGCGCCCTTCGGTCGCCAGTTGGGGCGCCAGTTTCTCATCGACAAGCGTGCGCCACTTGGGCTCGAGCTGCCGCATCAAAAAATTCTTGAGACCAACCACGTGAGCGAAGCGTGCCGCCTCGTCGTGGGTAGCTTCCGGCATCATCGCGTGCGGTGTGGCGCTCATCGATCGGTCTCCAACAAAACTTTCTGTACGACAGGATCCTCAAGCAAGCGATCGAGCTCGTCCGACAGCGGCTTGAACACTCGGCCGATCATCGCCTGATCGTCGGCCATACGTTCGGCTAAGGCCGTCGCGTCGGGTCGAAACGCCTCAACCTTGGCACGATCAAAACCACCCCCGGCGGCCAACCGCTCGTGCGTGTCGAGTCGTGCGCGCAGCATGGCGATCTCGCCGGTCAAGGCGGTGATCATGCCGAGCAGTCGCCCGACGTCCGCCTGCCCCGCAAAAAAGAATGACCGCTTGCTTGGGTCATCACGAAACACCAGCCCTTCAGGATCGAGTTCCGTCATCTTCAGTCTCTAGGTGCGCTGCGCGCTTTTCAGGGTTTTCTCATCGAGACGGTAGAACCATAACGGGATCAGAGAAATCCCGAAATAGAAGCACGGCAAGAAGGCCGCACAGTAGCGTATTCCATCGATGGCTTCAGTCGTTTGCACCGGCGCCTTCGACTGGAATCCGAACCAGGCATAGCCCAGACCCAGCAGCGTTGGCGCAAAACTCGAGGCGACTTTCTCGACGACGCTGTACAGACCGGAAAACACACCCTCACGTCGCAGACCGGTGCGGCGATAGTCGTATTCGATGGTGTCCGGCAACATCGACTGCCCTAGCAGCAGCAAGCCACCGGCCGCAAAGCCTTTGAGCAGCGCGCGCAACAAGAAAATGTAGATTGATTCCTGTGGGCTCGCCACCAACCAGGTCAAAGACATCAGACAGAACGCGGCGGTAGAGAGCATGTAGGCAGCACGCTTCTCGATCTTGTTGGTGATCCAGGTCCACATCGGAATCGACAGCGTCTGACCGATAAAACTTACGGCGGTGAAGTAGATCATCCACTCGCCGGGATTCTCCTTACCGAGCACATACTTGACGACGAAGATGCTCATCGCGGTCGATGTGAAGAGACCAAAGAGCTGCGTGAACTTGGTACCCAGCAGCGCTGCAAACGGCTTGTTGGCAAAACCCGTACGCAACTGCTCAGCAAGCCCCACACGCTGCGTCTCGCGGGCGTGCTGGCGACCTCCGGCGGTACCAAAGAACGTCAGCGCCATGAAGAAAAACACGAATACGCCGATGATCAAGCCCATCTGTGCGTAGCCCTGGGCATCGCCGCCCAGAATCTCGGCCAGGCGCTGGGTAGAAATGCCGATCATCGTGCCGATGCCAATACAGAACACGCGCACGGAAATCATGCGGGTGCGTTCCTTGTAATCGTCGACCAGCTCCGACGGCATCGCCATGTAGGGCACATTGAAAATGGTGTAGCCCGTACCCACGAGCGCGAGTGATAGCGTCACGAGCAGCAGCGACTGCGACACCGGAGTCAACGCAGAACTGAAGAACACGGCAAACGCGAATCCGGAGACCGCCCCGCCCAGAATGAGGTAGGGACGGCGTCGACCCCACCGGGTGTGAGTCCGGTCGCTGATCAGCCCCATCAGCGGGTTGGCGATCCAATCCCATATCTTGGCCGCGAACAGCACCAGAGATGCCGTGGCAATAGCGACGCCGAGCACGTCCGTCAGGTAATACAGTTGCAGGGCGGCAAAACTGTTGAGCAGCGTGGATGCCCCCAAAGTGCCAATGCCCCAACCGATGTGCAGCCGATTAGGCGTCGCGGACACGGCCGCTGCTGGTGAACTCAAAACCCACCCCCCGACAGTTTGAAAACGCCATCGACGATACGCCATACCACAGGGCGGCGCACGGCTTCCTCGACGGTTCCGCCGAAGCGTAGCTCACGCTAGGATCGGTTGACCACACGCGGATCGGAACACTCTGAGCAGGCTCAGCAAACGCGAATTCATCGTCGGGGCCGGCGCCACGGTGGCGCTCGGTGTCATGGGCAGCACGGCGCGGGCCGCCCGCCACACCACCTTCGACCTGATCGTCGTCGGCGGTGGTAACGCTGGCCTGCCCACCGCGATCTTCGCCGCCGATCGCGGTGCAAAGGTCGCGATCGTCGAAGCCGCGGGCATCGGGGGAGGCACGCTGCATCTGTCGAGTGGCCAGATGAGCGCGGCGGGAACACGGCTGCAGCGGCAGCGCGGCATCGTCGACAGCCCCGATCTGCACTATGCAGACGTGATGCGGATCAGCAAGAACACGGCGAACCCCGAGATCCTGCGCCTCGCCGTCAACGCCGCAGCGCCGGCCTTCGACTGGCTGATGGATCAGGGCTTCAAACCGATTGATGCACACCCAATCACCGGCACCACCCATGAACCCTACAGCCAACCCCGATACGTCTGGGGCCGTAATGGTGGCCGAGACATCCTCGAAGTCTTGAATCGACAACTGGCGCCTCACATCCAATCGGGGCGCATCACCGTTCTCACCGGACATTCAGCCGTCGAACTCGTGCAAGCCCGCGGCTCTGGGGCTGTCACAGGCCTCGTCGTGCGTGATGCCGACAATCGCAAAGTCACGCTGAACGCTCGGCAGGTCGCCCTGACCAGCGGCGGTTATACCGCCAATCCGCAGATGTTCCTCAAGTACGAAGGTACGCGTACGCACACGCGGGCCACCTACCCGTTCAGCCAGGGCATCGGCCTCGATCTCGGCTTGGCGGCTGGCGGTTATATTCGCGGTGGCGAGCACCATACCCCGCTGTTTGGCGCCGTGCTCGCCGACGACCAATCACCCACGGCCATGCGCGCCATGGCCCGTCACTTCCCGCCCGAGCGCCCGCCTTGGGAAATCATCGTGAATGCCAGGGGTCTAAGATTTCTGCGCGAAGACATCCCGAGCCATGACGCCTATGAAATGGCGCTGGCCCGTCTGCCCGATGAGCGCTGCTGGTTCGTATTCGATGAAACCATCCGTCGGCAGGCGCCGCCGCTATTGCGCGGCGGATTCTCCGGTCCATGGACCGAAACCGACACTGAGCAAGCCTTTGCCGAAGGCACCTATGGGTTTCATCGGGCCGCGGACTTGGGCGCTCTCGCAAAGCGTGCGGGCATCGATGAGCAGGGCCTCATCGAAACGGTCGCGAGCTACAACCGCGGCCGTGATGCCGGCAACGATGCGCTCGGCCGAACACACTTGCCTTCAGCGATCTCCACTGCGCCGTACTACGCCGTCACCATCAACAGCTGGAATCTGCTGAGCTATGCGGGCGTCGCCGTCGATGCGCAACTGCGCGTGATCCGTCGCGACGGATCGCCGATTCCGAACCTGTATGCCGCAGGTGAACTACTCGGCATGGGAACGGTGATGGGCAACGGTATGCCGGGCGGTATGTCAGTCATGCCCGCGCTCTCACTCGGTCGTCTGCTCGGCAAGGAATTGATCGCCTTCGCATGAGGCGGGTGCCGGCAGGCCTCTGTCTGCTGCTCGCCGCATGCGCGACCCTTGGCGGAGCGGAGGGTCTGAGGCCGCAGGTCCTGGTGCCCGCGGGTCCGTTGCACGCCATCGAAGGTATGGCGTTCGGTCCGGACGGTCAGCTCTACGGCACGAGTGTCTACGATCGGCGTATTTATCGTATCGATCCGGTCAGCGGTGCGGTCAGTTACGCCGTGCCCGCACCCTTTGGTGAAGCCGATGACGTCGCCTTCGGCCCGGCGGATTCGCCCGCAGCGGGTGTCATGGCGTGGACCGCTCAGCGCTCGGGCGAATTACGCATTCGGCGACCCGACGGCAAGCTCGATGTGCTCCTGCGCAATGTACCGCGCGTCAATCCTGTGGCGTTCGACGATCGCGGGCGATTGTTCGTCGCGCAAAGTCGGGCTGGGGACAACACACTGTGGGACGTTGAAATCAACGGCCGCCGCGCACCGCGCGTGGTGAGTCGTGGCCAGACGCCGTTGAACGGCTTCGATTTCGGCGCCGATGGGCTGTTGTATGCACCGGCCTTCGGCTCGGATCGTATCGTCGCCATCGACCCTGATACCGGCGTGCATCGCGAGGTCGCGAGAGGGCTCGGATCCCCGGCGGCCGTCAAAGTAGACCGTCGGGACGGATCGCTCGTCAGCATCGACTATCTGCGCGGTGAACTATGGCGCACTGACGTACGCACTAATAAAAATACTTTGATCGAAAGATTTGACGACGTCATCGATAACCTGACACTCGGTTCTGATGGCCTGATCTATCTGCCGAGCGTCGCCGATAGCCGCGTCCTAGTCTTCGATCCGCAAACCGGCCAGACCCGACGACTCGTGGAGGGCCACTTTACCGTGGCACTCGGTGCCGTGTTGATGCAGCATGAAGGTCGCGAAGTGATGCTAGTGGCCGACCCGTTCGGCTACCGCTTCGTTGATTTGCAAACCGGCACCGTAACGCGACCACCGTGGGTGGGCGGTCGCGGCATGTCTTCGGCCATCGCCGCTTCCGACACCTTGATCGCCTTTAGCTATTCGGGTGCCTCGCGCGTACGCGTCATCGACCGACGCACTGATGCCCTGGTGATGGACATCGATGATCTTGATGCGCCGCGCGGAGTACTGATTAGCGGTGATAACGCGATCATCGTCGCCGAAGCGAAATCAGGTCGTCTATTGCGACTGCACGAGGGCGAGCGTCGCACGCTCGCGGAGGGCCTGGCACAGCCGGTCGCGCTGATCGCTGACGGCGCTGATACCGTAATCGTCAGCGAATACGGTCGGGGTGCGCTGACTCGTGTCAGCCTGAAGGATGGATCACAGCAACTCATCGCGACCGGGTTCGAGTCGCCCGCGGCGCTCGCGCGCTTGCCGGACGGGCGCATTGCCGTCATCGAGCAAACGCAGCGTCGACTCGTGCTATACGATCCGCGCGACCGCAGTCGACGTATTATCGCTACGCAACTGCCGACCTCGTTAGCCAACTTGCCATTCGCGCCCGACACCACGACGGGGCTCGTCGCGACAGGCGACGGGCGGCTGTATGTCACCTGTGCCGAAGACAATTCCATATTGCGGATTGATCCATGACAACATCACGCGCGCTTTTCTTAGGCTTCATCAGCACGCTGATGCTGCTTACTGGCTGTCGTCAGCTCGATGACCTCGCTGCCGAGCGATTTGCTCGTATGCCCGCCGCAGACGATGTGGTCGCAGACGGCAGCTGGTACACCCCGACGGTCACGGTGAAGGGTCGCGCTCGACCGTGGTTCACGACCGCCATCGAGCAGCAAGCGCGTGCGGAGACGCAACCCCCGCGACTCGCGGCAGCCCGCCAACTGGCTCGTGATTACGACACCCTCGCGCTCGTCGTGCTACGCGATGGCCAACTGCTCCTCGAAGACTATGCTGCGGGCATCGACCCGGCGCGTCGGTTCGACACGCAGTCGATGCACCGCGGGCTGCTGGCGCTGGCGGTGCTCGCCGCCATCGAAGATGGACATATCCCCTCGCGTGACACGCCGGCCGCGCGCTGGCTGCCGGAGTGGCGCGGTGGGGATGATCCGCGGCGTCTTATCACCGTCGGCGATCTGCTATGGGGCCAGGCCGCTCTGGCGGACCCACCGTTCGAGAATCGACCCGAATCGCCCGGCATGCAGATGTTCATCGGGCCAGACTTGCGACGCACCGCGCTCGCACAGCCGGCGTATGCGGCGCGCGGCACGATCGATCGCAGCAGCACGCTCGATGCGCAGGTCTTGGGGCTGATTCTCGAAGCCGCCACCGGCCGCAGTTATGCCCGTCACTTATCGGAGCGTATCTGGCAGCCCGCCGGAGCCGCAGACGCCTACGTCAGGCTCGATCGCCCCCGCGGCAACACGCGAACGTTCTGCTGCATTCAGGCGAGTGCCCGTGACTGGGCCCGGATCGGTCAACTTGTCCTCGATCGCGGCGTCGGTGCCCACGGACGCGCGTTAAATGAACACAGCATCGCCACGATGCTTGCACCCTCACCGCTTTCGCCAGCACACGGCATGGTGTGGTCGCGAGAGCCCGTGCTGCTGGTGCCGCGCTCGGTGCAAGCCGGGCGCGCAGCGCCTGCACTCACACCCTTTGCCGAAGACGGCGTGGTTTACATCGGCGGCCGCGGCGGCCAGCGAGTGTTCGTGCTCACGCGTCAGCGCGTCGTGATCGTACGCATTGGTCGCGTACGCAACGACTTTGATGACGGCAAATTCGTCAACGCTTTCATCGCGGCGCTGCAACCTTGAAGGCTGCAGCACGAGCCACGGCGTTGGCGCGAATGTTGGCGTAGAACAGATCGAAATCATTGAAGTGCAACATACCGCCCGGTAACGGCACGATCGCGTAGCCTTCGCGAGGCACGCCTTCGACGCGAAGCACGCCATCCTGACAACGCGCGGCAATACGTCCTGGGTCTGTGGCCGGCAGTGATACACCGGCTTGCAACGCCGCAGCCAAGCCGACCCCGGTGCGTGCCGGTAATGAGCCCAGATTCTGCGTGGCCGTTGCCGCCGGCTGCGTAGCCTCGAACGTCAGCGGATTGATGCACAAGATCTCGTTGCCTTCACTCGAGCCAAAGCGGGCCGCATGCCGACCCTGCGTGCCGCGGATGAAAGTGCCGGGATCGCCTGTGGCATCGAAGGTGTTCCAGCTGACGAGGCAACCGGTCTCAGTGGGCGTAGTACACACCGGCGTGCCGCCTGCCAGCTGGCGCAACGAGCCTGCGGTGAAGCCAATGCCGACGGCATAGGCTGCGACCAACTGACGACGATAGGCACTCGCCCCGAATTCATTGAACCAACGTTCGATATGTGAGGCGCCCTGGCTGTGACCAACCAAGATGAACGGTCGACCCTGATTCCAGTGCTGCATGTAGTACAAAAACGCCGCACGCACATCGGCCCAGGCAAACTCGTACGCGGCGAGCGGCTTTCGATCCGGCGGCGCGTACACAGCCGCCGCAGTGGCTTGCCGATACCGCGGAGCGAACACTCGGCAACAAGCATTGAAGATCGCGGCTTGGCGCGCGATGACCGACTCGTCTGTCCATGCGTTGGTCGCCTCTTTGTCGAGAGGCTGATTCCAGTAATCGATATCGCGGTAGGTGGTCGGATGGACATAGAACACATCAACGCCGGCCGTCGCCTGTCGATCACCGAACGGATCGCGCTCGGCGACCACATCTGCGGCATCGAGGCGCCACGGCAACGCCGCCCACGCACTTTCGCGGGCATAGTCGGGCGCTGCAGGGTGCGGCAGTTCGCCGAACGCCTGCGCCGGAATACGGATTTCGAGACCTTGCTGGCCGAGTGCATTCGAGGCTGCGACTACACCCAGTACCGCGAGCCAACAACCGAGAAACTGTCGCACACCACACCTCGAACTTTCAGGAGAGGCACTGATCGTACCGGGGTTCAGCCTCGTGTAAAGTCGGTCCTGAGGGAGGGGGTCATGGCTAAAGCACTGCGCTGCACGCTGCTCTGTTGGCTGATCGTCGTCGTTGGCATCACGGGAGTGTCGCAGGCGCAGGGCGCCGACAACACTTCGCCTCCGCTTAAGCGCTACAGCATCGTTCCCGGAGCGGAGGGTGTACCGCTCAATGTGGTCGATCAGGGGACCCTAGGGCAGCCGGTCATCGTCATGGTGCATGGCTTCGGGCAGAGCCACGCCAGCTTCGAGGCGCAATTCGCCGCGTCGGAGTTGAACGGTCACTTTCGTCTCGTCAGTTACGACCTGCGCGGTCATGGCATGTCGGGTAAACCGTGGACGCGTGAGGCCTACACCACGAGCGTAAACTGGGCAGAGGACTTATCGCGGGTCATCGACGCGATCGGTGCGCGCAAAGTCGTTCTGCTCGGTTGGTCATACGGCACGCTGGTGATCGGTGATTACCTGCGCAAATACGGCAGTGAGCGCTTGGCCGCGGTCGTACTGACGGGTGCGTATGGCGGATTCACCGATCCGCCGACAGGTCGAGCGCCACCGCCTGCCGCAGTGGTCGCCGAGATGAACCGCCTGCGAGACGAGCAGATGTCTGGCGATCCGCAAACGCGCGTGGCCGCCGTGCGCCGCGGCGTGCTGCGGCTCACGGGCAAAACGATGCCGGAAGCTTGGCTAGCTCAAGCGACGTCGATGGGCATGCTGACGGCCACCGAAGCCCGTCGCTACATGTTCGATAGACCGATCGACAACAAAGACGTGCTTGCCAAGCTCAACGTGCCGCTACTCGTTGTCATCGGCGGAAAAGATGGCAGCACGCCAGAGCAACAAGGTCGGGAACTCGCGGCGCGCGTGCGCGGTGCGACAGCGACGTTCTACCCTGAATCCGGACACTCCCCCTTCGCCGAGGAGCCGGAACGCTTCAATCGGGAGCTGGCGCAATTCGCGCGCACGGTCTTCGAAACGCGGTGAAGTGGGTCAAGACGACAGTCGTCGTACTCGCCGCGCTCGGCGGTGCGGCGCTGACGACGGTCTGGGCCGCACGACAGGGACTGTTCACCGCCGACGACGCAGAGCTTCGTGCGCGTTACGCGCTGCCGCAATCCCAATTTGTCACCCTCGATGGACAACAAATCCACTATGTCGATGAAGGTCGTGGGCCCGTCGTTCTCTTACTGCATGGCTCGTTCGGCAGCCTGCGCATGTGGGAAGACTGGGCACGTATCCTGCGTACCGATTACCGCATCATCCGTTTCGACCGTCCGCCGATGGGCTTGTCGTCGCCAGTCGAAGGGGGCCCGAAGAGCCCCGGTGTCGCCGACATGCAACTCATCGATACACTCACGGCGGCCTTGAACGTCGAGCGGTTTATCCTCGTCGGTACCTCGAGCGCCGGGTTGCCCGCGGCCGCCTATGCCGCCTCCCGACCGGATCGCGTCACGGGCGTCGTGCTGGCCAACATCGCCATCGATGCGATCAAGCCCGCTGCGACACACCTGCCGCTCGAACTGCGGATTGGCCTGCAAATCAGCCGGTGGCTCGGCGGGTGGCGCCCCGAGTTCGTCTGGCGCATTGTGCTGCAACGCAACCTCTACGATTCGACTCGGGTGACACCGCGCTTGGTCGAGGAGTGGGCAGATCTCAACAATCGTGCCGTACGTCTGCCAAAGCCTAGCTATTCACCATCGGGTGCGATGTTTGCGCGAACGCGCGAGGATCTGCCCAAACTGCGTGTGCCCACCCTGCTGCTCTGGTCGGCAAACGATCATGAGTTTCCGGTGGATACGACGGCTCGGCCGGGTCTCGCCGCAGTAGGTTCAGCAGACAAGGCCCTGCTCGTCATCGACCAATGCGGACACATGATGCCCATCGACTGCGGTGAGCGTAGCGCATTAGCGGCCAAGGCCACCTTCGACCGCTGGACCCGTGCAACGTCTGTTCAACCTGTAACGTCTGTTCAATGATTTTTCAACAAGAGGATCCGCCCATGTTCAAGACCCGCCATGCGCTGCTGTTGATTTGCGCACTAGTCACCTCGCCCGCCTTCGGCAAGCCCATCACCGCGTGCGAGGGCAACGAGCGCAATCTCAAGACCTACCTCACCATCCACGAAGTGCTGTTCATGAAGCGTGACACGACCCGCGTAGCGGAGTTCTATGCGCCGAGTGTGATCTCACACAACACGGACACCGGCGGTGACGGCGCTCGCAACGTCAATACAGCGCAATTAGCCGCGATGTGGGACGCCTCACGTCGCAATCACCCCGATCGCACACTGACCGACGAACTGATTCTTTGTGCGGGTGACTTCGTCGTAGTCCGCACCCGTATTCGCAACCGCGACACTACTGGAGTCGCGGGATTGGCGGCCACTAATCGCGATTACAACATCACAGGCATCGACATTTACCGTTTCGAAAACGGCAAGGTCGTCGAGCGCTGGGGTAACTCGGACCTCGCAAGCATGTACAAGCAGCTCGGCCACCTCGTCGTACCGGGGCCTGCGAAGTAATCGCTCAGCCCGCGGGCGGGATGCGGCGCAATTCCTTGAAAACGTCTTCGATGAAACGCGCCCGCTCCCGCTTGAGCGCCGCGGCCTGCACGGCATCGGGCTTGAACGACTCGATCGCCGCACGGCTCAGCGTACCTTGCGCTTCGAGCAGCGACTCCAAGGTGATGCGCCGTTCGCGCTCAATCCACACCTGAGCAGCGAGCTCCACCACCATGCGCACGGTGGCATCGAGCACCGGATCCTTGAGATAAACGGGATTCTCGTCTGCAATGGGCGTGCCGCCCTCGGGTGTCTGTTGCGTGAGATCAGACACGGGTCGCAAACCAGTGGGTCATATAGCCCGCGCCGCCCGAACGCTGTCCAAGCGGTGCTGCGGCGACCTCGAAGCCATTGGCGGCAAGGATGGCGTTCATATCGCAATCACAGAAGTCCTGTGAGTACGGCTCGCCGTTATGACGCGCATCAAACCAGCGGTGATATCTTTGGTACGGCGACTTATCGCGCGTTCCGGTGAAATCGTAGATCGCGAAGATACCGCCGCGCCGTGTCACCCGCGCCGCCTCACGCACAGTTTCATGAATGATGCGTAGCGGTAGTTCATGGAACACGATGAAGGCGAAGGTGACGTCGAACTGCCCGTCGGCATATCCCGTCTTCTCGATCAAGCGCTGCGCGAAAGTCACCTCGTCACCCAGCATCACCGCACGCCGATGGGCAACGCGCAGCATCGGTGCAGAGTAGTCGATACCCGTGACCTCAGCCGAGGGAAAGCGGCAGCGAAACGCCGTACTGCTCTGGCCAATTGAACAGGCGAGATCGAGAATCCGCTCGACACGGCCATCGGTCGGTGCTGGCACCCGCGCTACGAGTTTGGAGTGCAACTCGTCGTGGTCGTTATCGCCGCGGAAAAAAACCTTGGTGCCGTAGTGGTAGAGATACCCTGACAAGGCATCCTTGTAGTAGCCACCCGGTTGCAAATGAAAGTGCACGTTGACGTACGGCGGATGCACGAAGTTCGGATCAAGCTCCAGCCGACCCGGACCACGCGTGTCGTAACGCTCAAGCTCAGCGAGTAATTCGGTGCGTTGCGTCTCAAACGAGCGGCGCAGCGCAAACCATTTCATCTCCTGTTGGGTGCGTGACAGCCGATCACGCAATCGACCGAGCGGCAACGAATGCACGTATTCGCGGATCTGCTCCACATCACCCCAGGGTTGCCCGCGACGAGCTTGCTCGGCCAACAGCGCCTCGTTCAGGCGGTCTTCGAAATCCGCGCCCTTGCCGAGGATGTATTCGCGGAAGCCTTCCACGAAATCGAGATAGGCAGCATCCGCACGCTCGGCGAGTGCGGGCAGGGTTTCAGGCACTGCAGACATGAGAGACCTCGGCGCTAGAGGGGCTGGGTCGCTGGATTATAAGAGAACAGACCTATGCCTTCGTCAGCGGCCTTGCCTTGGGTACGCTGGTGGTAGGTATCGGTGTCGGGCGCATGGAACATCTTGCCCGCTTTGCGCGATTCGAGCACGACGAACGATGCACGCTCCATCCGCGCTCGCTCGTAGCGCTGGTAGGCCTCCTCGACCGAGGCGGACGCCTCAAAAGCGCGGGCCAGCACCACGCCATCCTCGATAGCCAGCACAGCCCCATGCCCCAGAAACGGCAAGACGGGGTGCGCGGCATCCCCCAGCAAGGTCACGCGCCCCTTCGTCCAACTAATCAGTGGCTCACGGTCAAATAAACCCCACTTGAAGAGCAGCTCAGGCTGCACGACCTCCATCAGTCGACGAACCCACGGCGTCCAGCCCTCGAACTCGGCGAGCAACTCCTCGACCGTCGAGCGGATCGACCAGCCCTCCTCTGCCCAGGCCTGCCGCTCGGCAAAGGCGACGAAGTTCAGCCACTGACCGTTGCGCACCGGGTAACGATTCACGAGATGTCCCGGGCCCACGAACACACCCGAGGGCGGATCGAGGTACTCGGTAGGCACAAGATGCATTGGTACGAGGCCGCGCCAGGCGATGTAGCCGGTGTACTGAGATTCGAGCAAACCAAAAATCTGATTGCGCACGATGGAGCGGGAGCCATCCGCACCAATCAGTGAATCAAACCGCCGCGAACTGCCGTCTGTGAACTCGACGGTGACACCCTCCGACTGCTGCTGCACCGAGCGGCAGCGCCGGTTCAATTCGATCGCTTGCGCGTCGTTGGCCCGCACCGCAGCGGCCAGGGCATCGTGCAGATCGGCACGGTGAATGAGGTAGTACCGCTCGCCATAACGCTCCACCAACGCCCGTCCGCGGTTGATCCAAGACAACGGACGTGCATCCTTGTAGTGACGCACGCACTGATCTTCAGGGTGGTAGGCCTTGGTCTGCAGCACCTCGTGCATGCCGACGTAATTCAGCGCTTGAGCCGCAGCCGGACTCAAGGAAATCCCGGCGCCAACTTCCGCTAGGACGGGCGCTTGCTCCAGGACGACCGGCCGAAATCCCGCGCGCTGCAACGCCAATGCGGCGGTCAAACCGCCAATGCCGCCACCGACAATGCCAATGTTGATGTGTTTCACGGATGCCATTCAGCCTCAGCAGGCATCGCGAGCTAAAGGGTGGCAGGTTCGCCGTCCAGACTGCGGACAAGTGTGGCCACGGGGCGGTAAAATGCGCCGTGAACCTGAAATCCACACGAAAAAAGCGTAACCCGAAAGTCGGCTTCGTCAGCCTCGGTTGTCCCAAGGCACTGGTCGACTCGGACCGCATCCTCACCCGCTTGCGCGCCGAAGGCTACACGGTCGCGCCCGACTACGACTCGGCCGATCTCGTCGTCGTCAATACCTGCGGCTTCATCGATTCAGCAATCGATGAATCTCTCGATGCGATCGGCGAAGCGCTCGAACACAACGGCAAGGTCGTCGTTACCGGCTGTCTGGGCGCCAACCCGCAGCGCATTCTCGAACGGCACCCTAAGGTGCTGAAAGTCACCGGCCCCCATGCGTATGAAGATGTGCTGGATGCGGTGCACGAGCACCTTCCTCCCAAACACGATCCATTTGTTGATCTCGTCCCGCCGCAGGGCATTCGACTGACGCCACGCCACTATGCGTACCTGAAAATCTCCGAAGGCTGCAACAACACTTGCAGCTTCTGCATCATTCCAGACCTGCGTGGGAAACTGGCCAGTCGCAAGATCGACGAAGTACTACGCGAGGGTGAGCGACTGGTGCGTGCTGGCGTGCGAGAACTGCTGGTGATCTCGCAGGATACGAGCGCCTATGGCGCGGACTTGCGCTACCCCCGCGCCGAGTGGAACGGCAGCCAATACGAAACCCGGTTTCTCGATCTGGCACGTGGACTCGGGTCACTCGGCGTCTGGGTGCGTATGCACTACGTGTATCCCTACCCGCATGTCGATGGCGTGATCGAGTTGATGGCGGAGGGTCGCGTGTTGCCCTACCTCGACATCCCCTTCCAGCACAGCAGTCCCACGGTCCTCAAGCGAATGAAACGGCCGGCGCATTCAGAGAACACGCTGGCGCGCATCGCTGCGTGGCGACGAGACTGTCCGCAATTGGTCCTGCGCAGCACGTTCATCGTCGGCTTCCCGGGCGAGACAGACGCGGAATTCCAACAGTTGCTCGACTGGCTCGAAGAGGCCCAACTCGACCGAGTCGGGGCCTTCAAGTATTCACCCGTCGAAGGCGCGCGCGCCAACGATCTCGCGGCGCATGTACCGCCTGAAGTGCAAGACGAGCGCCTCGAACGCTTCATGCAAGTGGCGCAGCGTATCAGCGCCGCTCGTTTGGCGCAGCGCGTAGGTCAGGAAGAAACCGTGCTGGTGGATGGCCACGAAGGTAACGTCGCTATCGCGCGTACCCGCGGCGATGCACCGGAGATCGATGGTGTCGTGCGCATCAAGCGGGGTGGCTCACTCCCCGTGGGTGAATTCGCTCGCGTAACCCTGACGGCCGCCGATGACTACGACTTCGAAGCCGTGCCGAAAGAAAACCCTTCTTGAACGATCGGCAAACGACGGATGCGATGGCCCGTCGCAGCAAACACGGCGTTGCAGACGGCCGGAGCCAGCGGCGGGAATGCCGGCTCACCGAGGCCCGTGGGTGGGTACTCACTCTGGATGAAGTGCACGTCCACTTTTGGCGCAGCACCGATCCGCAACAGAGGATACCGATCGAAGTTCGTCTCCTGTACGCGACCCGCGACGTGCGTCAGTTGCTGAGCCGCCATGGCGCTCACACCGTCCACAACGGCACCCTGGCACTGTGCCTCGGCGGCACTGAGGTTGATGATCGGACCGACGTCGGACACCACCGTTACCTTGTGCAGCGTAATGCGCCGCGAAGCATCGACACTGAGATCGGCGACCTGCGCCACGTGCCCGGCATGACTGAAATAGAAGGCGATTCCCAAAGCCCGGCCCTTCGGCTGTCGTGAGCCCCAGCCTGCTTTTTGCCCGGCCAGACGCAACACTTCGGCTGCACGACCGGTGTTGAGCGCCATGCGATTGCCCGGCGTCAGCCAGCGGGGCTCGCCGAGTATCTCCAACAGAAACTCGAGGTGGTCACGCTTGGCGGCGACGGCCATCTCGTGCAGGAAACTCTGCAGCGCGAATGCGAATACGCTCGCGCCCGGCGCACGCCAGGCGCCGCAGGGCGATGTCCACGGCAGCTGCGTACGGGTATAGCGAAAGTTCGGCAGCAGTTGCGAAAAATCCTCATCGACGCGCAGATCACCGCCAATCACAGGCTTCTTGCCATCGCTCGAAAAGGTGACAAGGTGCTGCTGCCAACCGACGGCACGACCATTGGCATCGAGTGCTGCTTTCAGATCAATGAAACCACCGGCTCGCAGGTAGTCGTTGCGCATCTCGTCTTCGCGCGACCACTGCAACTTCACCGGTCGATCGAGTCGGGTGGCGATCGCCGCCGCTTCGCAGGCAAAGTCGTTATACAAGCGTCGTCCGAAGCCGCCACCGAGACGCATCTGGTGGATGACGATGGACGCCTCCGGAACCTCCAGCACCTTGGACAACACTCCCAAAGCACGATGCGGCGTTTGCGTGGGTGCCCACAATTCCATCGTGCCATCGGTGCGCTTCCACGCAACGCAGCTCTCCGGTTCGAGTTGGGCATGCGACGCAAAGGCGTATTGGTACTGGCCCTCCAGCGTGCGCGCAGCGGACTTGAATGTCTCGTCGACCTTGCCTCGATCAGCAAGCGTTTCGGCACCGGGCTGCTTGAGTAAAGCTCGTGCACGCGATTCGGTCTCGCGCCAATCGTCTTTGGCTGCGCGCGACTCGTCCCACACGACCTGCAACACCTGACGGGCACTGAACGCCGCCCAAGTATTAGCCGCTACGATCGCCACGCCCGGCTTCAAATCACTGAGATCGCCCTTGCCCTCGAGCACGAAGACATCGATCACGCCAGGTTGGCGCCGCACCACATCGAGATTCGCCTCGCGCACCGAACCACCTGCGGCCGGGCACTTGACGTAGACCGCGTAAGTCATATTGGGCAGACGCACGTCAGTCGAGAACAGCGGTTCACCGCTGACGATGGCGGCGTTGTCCACGCCACCGACACGCGTGTTCAGCAAACGGTATTGATTACGCGTCTTGAGCGGTAGCGACTCCGCTGCTGGCACAGGCAAACGCGCTGCGTCCTCCGCAAGCTCGCCATACCGCACACTGCGCTTGGAGGCGTCATGGAACACCCGACTGTCCTGCGTCCGGCACTCCGCGGCCGGCACATCCCATCGTCGTGCCGCCGCCTCGACGAGCAGTGCGCGAGCCATGGCTCCGGCGCGACGCAAGGGATCCCAGGTCCGCGGCGTCGCCGTCGAACCTCCCGCCACTTGCGTGCCGAAGCGCGTGGCATCGATCGGCGACTGGCGAACTTCGACGTCCGTCCAAGCCGCATCGAGCTCCTCGGCGACGATCATCGGTAGTGAGGTTTTTACACCCTGGCCGATTTCCGGCTGAGTGGCGTAAATCAAAATGCCCTTGCGGGTGATCTGCAGAAACGCATTCGGCGCGAATGCGGCTTGTGCGCCGGCCGTCCCCGTGGCCGCCACCGCCTCGTGCCACTCGATACCGAGCATCAGCCCACCGCCCGCGAGGCCCGTGTACTGCAGGAACCGTCGTCGATTGAGTCGCTGGGTCATGGGGTGCTCCCGGAAACGAGGGACAATTGGCGATAGGTCTCGGCGCGTTCGGCGTCGCCCGTGGCAGTATAAAACGCATACAAATTGCGCGCCGCCAGAAAACTCCCCCGACCGCGCAATGCGCCGTTGGCCTGCGACTGCTCACCCAGCTCCAGACAGCGCAGATAGCACTCCTCGATCCGCGGCATGAACTCCGGTGCCAAAGCGGGCCTCGCCGAGACGAGTTCGAATAAAAACCCACCCAGTACGAACCAGAAATCCACCGCACCGGCGTGCTGTGGCAATTCCGTCTGGATGAGTTCGATGCCTTCCTCAAAGCGCTGTGCCCGGCCGAGGCAATCGATGGCGTTGAATACGGCCGCATCACGCCAGGGCGGCGCAACCCGCGGACGCTTGCGCAGAGCTTCGAGGTAAGACGTTACCGCCGACTCTCGGTCACCGGCCTGCTCCTGCTCACGCGCGAGCTGGTAGCGAAAGTAAGCATCGCCCGGCTGTTCGGCCACCGCCCGCTGCAGCAGCGCGAGATTGCGACCGCGCTTGTGCGTTCGCTGCGCCATTAAATACCCGTCGTGCCAGACCGTCACCGGTAATCGGTGTACGGGCAAAGCGTGCACCGGAGTCTCGTGGATGCGGCCGCTGTAGCGCACCCCTTCGGGCAATACCCGAGAAAGCCAGTCGCTCCCTTGTAAGGGCTGGCCCGTATTGAGGTCGGGATCGAGCAAGCTTCTAATGTTGATCGCAGCGACGAAGGTTGCAGGCTCTTCTGACAGCTTGCGCAATGCTGCCGCACTGTCGTCCAACCACTCATCGGCATCGAGCACGACTCGCCAGCGGGCGGTCACGGCATCCAGGGCCGCATTGCGGGCTGCAGCGAAGTCGTCGATCCAGGTAAACGTCGCCACGCGCGCGCCGCTGCGCTGCGCGAGCTCCAAGGTACGATCCGTGGAACCGGTGTCGAGTACGAGCATATCGTCGACATAGGGCGCAGCGCTCTTCAGACAGCGCTCGATGCATCGCTCTTCGTTCCGCGCGATAACCACCAGAGCAATGTTGCAGCCTGAATCAAGCATTCCGGATACTATAGCGTCATGAGTCCGACGACGATGCAAATTGTGGCCACTGCCATCTTTGCGCTGGCCATCCTCCATACTTTCTCGACCAAATTTTTCGAACGCCTCGCGCACAGTCGACCGGCGCACAGCGGTGTTTGGCATCTGCTTGGCGAAGTCGAAATCGTTTTTGGTTTCTGGGCACTGGTGATGGCTGTCGTGATGTTCACCCTGCAGGGTACTGAGCCCACCAAGGACTACATCAATAGCCGCAACTTCACCGAGCCCATGTTTGTCTTCGTCATCATGGTGGTTGCAGGTACACGGCCTGTGCTGCACATGGCACGGCAAATCGTGCAGGCGCTCGCCAAGGTGCTGCCGATACGCGAGAGCGTCGCCACATACTTCGTTGTTCTGACGCTCGTGCCGCTGCTCGGCTCTTTCATTACCGAGCCGGCGGCCATGACCCTTGCCGCAATTCTGTTGGCAGGGCGCTTTTTTTCATTGAATATTTCCGAGCGTTTGAAGTACGCCACACTTGGTGTGCTGTTTGTCAATGTATCGATCGGCGGCACGCTCACTGCTTACGCTGCCCCCCCGGTGCTCATGGTCGCTGCGATCTGGAGTTGGGACACGGCGTTCATGCTCACCCATTTCGGCTGGAAAGCCGCGATCGCGGTGTTCATTAATGGTGCGGCAGTCACGCTGCTGTTTCGTAGAGAGCTCGCGGCCCTCGCCTCAGCACCCGAGAAACGAGACGACACAGCAACGGACAGCGGGTCGTCGATGCCGGTCTGGATTGTGGTCCTGCATCTAGCGCTTCTGGCGGGCATCGTAATCTTTGCCCATTATCCGCCGCTGTTCATCGGACTCTTTCTGCTATTCATGGGCGTGGCATCTGCCTATCCGCAGTATCAGGATCGATTGATCCTGCGCGAGGGCTTGCTGGTGGCGTTTTTCCTCGCGGGTCTCGTGGTGCTCGGCGGACAGCAGCAATGGTGGCTGCATCCGCTCCTGACGCGCATGGATGCCGACGCCGTGTTCTGGGGCGCGACGGCTCTCACCGCCATCACCGACAACGCCGCACTCACCTATTTGGGCTCTCTGGTCGAGGGCCTGTCGGACGAGTTCAAGTACGCACTCGTCGCGGGCGCCGTGACGGGCGGTGGCCTGACCGTGATCGCGAATGCCCCCAACCCCGCTGGCATGTCGATCCTTCGTAAATATTTTGCCGACGAATCGGTGAGCGCAGCAGGACTCCTCGCTGCGGCCTTACTGCCGACGCTCGTGGCAGCAGCCGCGTTCCGACTGCTCTGAACGGCACTGCTGGGTCACGATTACTCGGGTGACGGGACGGCCGGCGAGCGATTTTCGTAGGCGACCATTTCACGCATTGCGGGCACTGTGCGGGTTGCGTATACCATCGGTCATCGTCAGAAGGAGCCCTACCATGATTCAACCCTGGCAAGCCACCTGCATGCAGGTCTACTGCAACCTGGTGAACTCCGCCCGTAATCGCGACGAGGCCATGGCCATCGTCAATCGATCTCTCGATCGCTGGGTCACGTTGATCCGCGGCACCGCACGCGGTGGTGGGCGGCAGTTGCTGCTGTTTCCGGAATTCTGTCTCACTGGCTTTCCACTCACCGAAACCGCAAAGGAGTGGATCGACAAAGCCTGTATCGAAATTCCAGGCCCTATAACCGAGCGACTGCAGCGCGAAGCGCAGGCCGCCAAGACCTGGATCGGTGCCAATGCCTACGAGCGCGACCCAGAGTGGCCGGGGCGTTATTTCAACACCTCGTTCCTCATCGACCCAAGCGGCAACGTGGTACTCAAATATCGCCGCATCAACACCGTACAAACCGGCTCGCCCCACGACTTCATGGATCGTTACCTCGATCGCTACGGCATTGAGGGTACGTTCCCGGTGGCAAAGACGGATCTTGGCAATATCGCCATGATGCCCTGCGGCGAGATCATGTATCCGGAAGCCGCGCGGATGTTCATGTTCCGCGGAGCTGAAGTCCTGCTGCATCCGACCTCGGATCATGGTGCATCGGACAAGTGGAGCTGGGAGTCGGCCAAGAAGGTCCGCGCATCCGAGAACATGATGTATTTGATCTCGGCCAACCAATGTGGGCAGGTAGGCGGACCGCTGCCTACGGGAACTACCGCAGGTCACTCAAAGATTTACGATTGGGACGGCCGGGTACTCGCTGACTCGGGCGGCCCTGGTGAGTCGGCCGTCTGTTCTTCCTGGATTGACGTCGAAGCGCTTCGCCGCATGCGCTCGATTCCGGGCTCGGGCAACCGCTTGCTGCGGCAACGTATTGATATTTACAGACCGCTGTACAACGCCACGACCCTGTATCCGGCCAATCGCTTTGCCGACGCACCGATGGATTCGAAGCAGCGCATCGTCGAGGTGCAGCAAGAGTCGTATCGGAATCTCGTCAAGAGCGGGCTCATCCAGCCGCCCGAGAAGTGAAGCCGATGTCCCTCACACGACGCGAGTTTATGGGCGCTACGGCCCTCGCCGTCATCGCGGGGCAAACTACGGCCCACGCGCTTGAACTTGGCGTACCGACCGTCGCACCGCCGCTTGCATCGTGGCGTATCGGTCTTGTGCAAAGCGCGCCTTGGGATATCGACCCAAGCCGGATGCACGAAGACATGGCACGCAATCTCGATCGCATGCTCGAAACAATCGCGACCCAAGGGGCGGAGTGCGACTGGCTCGCGTTCAATGATTGTCCGCTGACAGGCCGCGCTGCAACGATAGATCCTTCAGGTGCACAAATTGATTTACTGCGTGCCGCAGCGGAACGTCACGCCTGTGCGGTGAGCTTTGGTTGTGGCGCGGAACGCAGCGCCATGCTGATACCGTCCGACGGCACACCCACGCAGCATGGACCCCTCGTCACACTGCACGGTCGACGCATCGCCATCGTCTCGGCTGCGCTGACGGCCGACGAGTCGACAAGAGTGGCGATGGGCCGCGCCTTACGACAGGGTGCCGAGGCACTGCTCATCATGAACTCAGGCCCGAGCGCTGAGCCGACCTGGATCAGCGACGTCGCTGCCGGTCTGCCGCGGCTACACGTGGGCGCAGCGTGTGATACCCCCGTCCCCGGTCATACGGTCGACTGGCTCGGCGGCACTCGAGCCTGCGATACACACGGCCTCACCCTAGGGCAGATCGCCCACGCAGATGAGGCCGTGCTGAAGATAACGCTGTCGATGGTCTAATCGACCTAGAACTTCATGCTGGCGCGCAGGAACACCTCGCGACCGATGGCGGATACGGGAATCGAATACTCCGCGCGGAACGGGCGCTGATCGGCGAGGTTGTTAATGCCGCCGAACAAGGTCACCGACTCGCTGAGCTCGTAACTCGCCGACAGATTGTGCACCCATAACGCTGGTGCAAACGGCTCGACCGTATCCTTTTTGGTTTCGATTTCGACGACTCGGTAGAGTTGCTGATCCCACCAAGTCGAGTTGATGCCGATCCCGAGCGGGCCTTTCTTCCAGCCGAGGCTAGCATTGACGACCCACTCCGGATTATTCAACTCGAGCTTCTCGGGATTGGCACGATTCGGCTCACCGAAGAACTCGAAATTGTTGCGCTTCTCGAGGTAGCTGCCGCTTACGCCGAACGTGAATATGCCGTTAGCGTCAGTCGCAAGGCGGTAGTTGAGGTCGAAGTCGACACCCGATACCTCCAGCCCCGCGAAGTTCACCGACGTCTGCCGCAGGAAGTTAAAGCCGAGGAACGTGGGGCTGCCAGCGTTGCGATTACGAGTGAACAACTTGCAGAATTGATTGTCGAGACTCGGCGCGTCGTAACAGCCATCGACGATGTTCTGCGCCGAAATTGACGCCACGGCGTTGGCGATCTCGATGTTCCAGTAGTCGAACGATGCCGTGAAGCCTTCGAGAAAGCGCGGCATCAAGATCAGACCGATCGTGTAGGACTCGGAGGTCTCAGGGTCGAGATTCGGATTACCTGAGAACACCCCCGTGAAGCGCGCAGTGAGCGGATCGGTGAAACTCGCCGGGATACCGTCTTTGGCGCAGTTGGCCGCGCGGTTCGCAGGCGAGGGCCCCGAGTTACGGTTTGCCTGATCACACGGATCAACCGGACGGAACGTCGATGCGGTTTCCGGCGTGAACAACTCGCCGATGTTCGGCGCACGAATGGTCTCAGCCAAGTTGGCACGAATCCGCACGTCTTCGATCGGTGCCCACACCAAGCCGACTTTCCAAGCTTCGGCGCTGCCCGAAAGCGAGTACTCGCCGGTACGGAATGAGGCATCGATACTAAGTTTGTGGAAGAACGGAACGTCGGCGAGTAAAGGTACCGACATTTCGACGAACGCCTCGGTGACATCGAACTTACCCGAGACATTGGAGTCGGCCGCAAACTGGAAGCCGTAACCCTCAACCGCATACTCGTCGTTGATGAAGCGGCTCTTTTCTTCGCGCCACTCGGCGCCAACCACCAGGCCGATCGGACCGCCGGGCAGCTCGAACCACTGGCCACTGTCACCCGTCAAGGTGGCAAGAGCCACGGTCTGTTCGATACGGCTTTTGTCGTTGCGGATGTAGTTGAGAAACTCGTTGGTGCCACGATCGGCCGGGTTGAAGGAGAAGATGTTTACCGGCTGACACGACTTATCGCGCGGATCGAATGTGTCGATGCTGGTGAGAGTTGGCCGACTCAGCACGTCCCAACCAGGAGTCAGCGCCGAAATGGGTGCGCGCGACGCGGGGTTCAGGTTGATCCGGCAAGTAGGCTTGCCCGTCGCCGGGTCGATGACCGCATCAATAGCCGAGAAGAAACGATCTTCCAGTCGATAGGCGTTGCTGTACTCAGCATCGGAACGACCATAGTTTAGCGACACGTCGTAGTTCCAACGTTCGGCAAAACTTCCCTCGATGCCGACGACCGCGCGATAGGTCTTGCGCTCGTTGTAGATCAGCGGATCGAAAATATCGACGTGGTCGCGGCTGACGACAAACTGTGCAGTATTGCGTACCGATGGATCAGCGGCGATTTCCGCATTGACGATCGTTCGCAGCGCTGCGGGAATGAACGGGTTATCCAGCGACACCGGGATCGAGTCGTCGAAACTGTTGTACGGGTTGTACTCCCGAGCACGACTGGCGACGTACTTCAACTCACCGTACACCCGAGTTGAATCCGACAACGCGTAGTTCGCCAGCAGGTTGACCGTCTCGCCCGCCGTATCCGGCGTCATCGAGGTGTCATCGAAGGACTGGGCAGCGCCGTCGCCGCCTTGCTGATTGAAAGTACCGAGGTAAATCCCGTCTTTAAACGGGCGTACGGCGCCCGTTGTCGGGTCGACGATCCAGCAACCAAAACCTTGTCGTCCGTTGAAGCTCTGTCGGCAGTCGTCCACGCCGTTCTTGTCGGTATCTTGTAATGTGCCGAAAGAACCCGCGGGATCGGCATAACCGTATCGCGTCAGATCGAGACCGATCAAACCGGGAATAGCCGACCCGGAAAACACCTGATTCGGCCCGAATGCTCGAGCGGGCGAATTTCGCGCCCGATCGATCAAGGCCTGGGGTGTGTTCGCGTACCGCGGGTTACCGCCGCTTAGGATGGTCCGACCCAGAGCCGTCGTCGCCGCCACGCCCGGCGGCAACGGATCACCGGCCTGATACCGCAGTGCCGGATTTTGATCGCGCGTCCAGATGTTGTTGCCCCGAGTGGCCGTACGATCGCCTTGATAGAGCAGCTGCCGCTTCTCCGTTTGCAGGGCGAGGGCGAGATTGCCACGCCCTTCCGCGAAGGACACGCCATGTAACGCCGAAACGAAGTAGCGCCCGGAATCACCTTCGAAGGAGCTGCCGACCTGAGCGTCTACTTCGGTACCCACGAAATCCCGCTTGGTCACAAAATTGACAACACCCGTCACGGCGTCCGAGCCGTAGACGGCGGCCGCCCCACCCGTCAGCACGTCGATCCGATCGATCAGGCCACTTGGAATCGAGGTGATGTCGACCGCGGCGCTGCCTGGAACACCGGCCACATGCCGCCGACCGTTCACGAGCACCAGAGTTCGGTTGGTACCCATATTGCGCAGGTTCAGCGAGACACGACCTGCGAGACCATCGCGTGCGGTCTGCTCAACATTGTTTGAAGCGATGAGGGCCGGCACGGTTTCGAGGGCATCGCCTGCCGATGTGACGCCTTTCGCCTCGAGTTGCTCGGCCGTGATCATTTGTACCGGCTGAGTGGCGTCCAGGGGGTTACCCGCGAGACGCGAGCCGGTGACCACGACCTCCTGCAAGTCCATCTCGGCTTGTTGGGCAGACGCAACGCCTGGCAGTATAACGCCGGCCACAGCCAAACTACCCAAAGTGACCTTGGAAAAATAGCGCACTATACCCTCTCGCTTAAGCGGTTATTTTTGGTGGGGAGCCCCTAACATAACCAAAGAAACGAAGAGTGTCGAATTTTTTGCGCCCAGTCCCTTTGAGTTTGGGATTTTTCATCGATCACTCAGCCTGCTCTCTCGCGCCATACCGCGACGCCCGCAGGCTTCAGTTCCACGCCACCTACGATGCAAGTTGCTTGCTCAGGCAAGACTCCGCGGATCGATACGGCATGGGCGGAGTAGTTGAAGGCGAACTGCATATCGCCTAGGCGGCGCAAGCGCAGGCCGTCAGGCAACAGCTTCACGGACAAGCCGGCCTCAGTGGCAACTATGCTGATCAGTTTTCGCAAACTGGACTCATCGAGCACGCCGGCAAGATATCGAAGACTTCGATGGCGATAGAGCACGCCACGGCCGTCATGTAAACGCCACTCGGCCGGCAACTCGGTCTCGATGTGCTCAAACCAGAATCTGAGATTGAAGCCTTCGCCAGCTTCCATGAGCCCCTCTCGCAGGGACTCGACCCGCGTGACCCGAAGCGGCAATACAGCCTGTAGTAAGCCCGGCGGTAATGCTGGCGGAATCTGGAACTGCGCCGTTTTGCTCCCGGTGCGCGGACCCATGAGCACGGGCACCGTTACAGCGCTCAGTCGTTTAACAAAAGCCTCATCGATGATTGGCAGACAAGGAATGAGGATCAAAGCATAGGGGGTCAAATCTGCCGTAGAGGGTACGACATCGACGTCGAGCCCGAGCTGACGTAAGGCTGAGTACCACTCAAAGGTCCGGCGAAGTGCCGTGAAACCGGCTCCCTGAGGTTGCGTCTCGGTGACCCACTGCGCGAGGTAGTCGAATACCAGCGCAACCCGCGATGCGGGCGCGCCGATGTCACCGAGCGTGGTGACGTCTGCCGCCACTTCCCGCACTTCATCTGCGGCGACATCATCGTGTCGATCAGGGCGCAGCAAACCCGCATGCATCTGCTCCTGCGCGAAGGGTGCTTGACGCCAGCGGAAATAGCTC
>JBJTBK010000153.1:0-10683 GCA_046091245.1 Nevskiaceae bacterium
CTCGCCCGCTCGCTGGATGGGGGCCCCGGGGCCCAGCCACTCGCCCTACTCCAAGCAGCTCGACAACGCACTCAAGGACCCCCCGGCCGGTGGTGCGCTCACGCTGCGCTGGTGGGTGGATGAACTCGGTGGTCATTTCTCGGTCACAGACACGGGGCCCGGGATTTCCGAGGAACATTTGCCGCGTCTCACCGAGCGTTTTTATCGCGTGGATGCGGGCCGCGCGCGGGATGCGGGCGGCTCGGGCCTCGGACTAGCCATCGTGCGTCACGTGTTGCAGCGGCACGGTGGCTCACTCAAGGTGGAGAGCGTCGAGGGTCGCGGTAGTACTTTCAGTTGCCACTTTCCGCCGCTGCGGCTCGTCCACGAGCCTGTCGCATTGGCGGACGACACTCGCTATTCTGCATAGTGGACTGAAGTCGATTCACGTCGAGGGGTTGTCGCCATGGAAACATCCGATCTTTCGCAACACATTTCGCGTCGCTTCAACGAGGATCTCGAGCGCGTACGCGCCCAGGTGCTCAACATGGGCGGCTTCGTCGAGCAGCAACTCGCGAAGGCGGTCACGGCCCTGGTCGAGGGCGACAGCCAGCTCGGTGAGACCGTGGCTCGCGATGACTTTCAGGTCAACAGGATGGAAGTCTCGATCGACGAGGAGTGCTCGCGCATCCTCGCCACGCGCGCTCCGGCGGCGAGTGATCTGCGCCTGATCGTCGCCATCATCAAAGCGATTACCGATCTTGAGCGTATGGGCGATGAGTGCGAGAAGATCGGCTACATCGCCTCGCGTCTCGCGCTCGAGGAGCGTCCGGTCGACAAGTACCGTGAGGTCAAGCATTTGGGTCGCGTGGTGCAGGGCATGGTGCACGACTCGCTCGATGCCTTTGCGCGCATGGACCCTGAGGCTGCGCTGCGCGTCGCGCGGCAAGATCGTCTCGTCGATGAGGAATATGAAGCGATCCAGCGTCAGTCGATCACCTTCATGATGGAAGATCCGCGGGCGATCCGCCGCGTCATCGATGTGATGTGGGTGGTGCGCGCGCTCGAGCGCATTGGCGATCACGCCAAGAATATCTGCGAATACGTGGTGTTCATGGTGCACGGCAAGGACATCCGTCACGTGCGGATCGAAGATGTCGAGCGTGAGCTCAAGCAACGCGGGACGCAGGGTTGACGCTGTCTTTGGCGCAGCGGCGCCTCGCTAATCTTGCGGGTTTTCTCGCCTGCGTGGCCATGATGGGCTACGCCCTCTATGCCGAGCGTGTGCTCGGCTTCGAGCCCTGTCCGCTCTGCATGTTTCAGCGCGTGGGTGTGGTGATACTCGGCGCCGTGTCCCTTGCGGCGGCGCTGCATGCGCCCGCGGGGCGGGCTTGGCAGCGGTTTTATTTTGGATTGTTAGGCTTGGCGGCCGTCTTTCCGCTCTATGTGTCCGGGCGGCATGTGTACATCCAAGGTTTGCCGGAAGGCTCGGTGCCGGCTTGCGGCGCGAGCCTTGATTACATGCTCGATGTGTTTCCGCTGGCTACGGTTCTGAAGAAAGTGCTCTTTGGCGCCGGGGAGTGCCAGAAGATCGACTGGACCTTCCTCGGGCTCTCGATGCCTGCGTGGGTTTTTCTTTGTGTGCTCGCGTTGACGGTGTGGGGCCTCGCCGTCAACAGACCCTCGCCGAAGACCTAGCGCCTAAGACATAAACCTGTCACATGCGCGGCTTATCGTGCGCGCATGAAAATCCTGATGTTGTCGGACGTGTTCTTCCCTAGGGTGAACGGCGTCTCAACGTCGATTCAAACCTTCCGCGCCGATCTGCAGGCGCTTGGGCACACGGTGACCTTGGTCGCGCCCGAGTATTGCCAGTCCGGGGCGGCGGCTGCAGGCTGGGCGGACCCTGACATCGTTCGCATTCCCTCACGCCCCGTGCCACGCGATCCTGAGGATCGGTTGTTCGTGTGGTCCAAACTGATGGCGTATCTGCGCACGCTACGCGCTGACGATGTGGATCTCATTCACATCCAGACGCCGTTCATGGCCCATTACGCCGGAGTGCGGCTCGCGCGCCGGCTCGGCACGCCGCTGATCGAGACCTATCACACTTACTTCGAACACTACCTGCATCACTACGTGCCGGCGCTACTTTCGGTGCTCACACGGTATGTGGCGCGGCGCTTCACCGTGGCGCAGTGCCACGATGTGCAGGCGGTGGTGTCACCGTCGCGGCAGATGGCGGAGGCGCTGCGCGCCTACGGCGTGCAGACGCCGATCGAAGTGCTGCCCACGGGCTTGCCGCCGCTGTGCTTCAAGCAGGGCGATGGGGCGCGTTATCGCGCTGCGCAGGGTATTGCGCCGGATCGTCCGACGGCGCTGTTCGTGGGTCGCGTGGCCCACGAGAAGAACATCGATTTTTTGATCGAGATGCTGGTGCGCCTGCGCGAGAAGATGCCGAACGTGTTGTTGATCATTGCCGGTGAAGGCCCTGCCGAGGCGCACATTCGCGCGCTCGTCACCGCGCGTGGTCTCGATGCGCACGTGCACTACCAAGGCTACATGGATCAGTACACTACCTTGCTCGATTGCTACAGCGCTGCGGATGCCTTCGTGTTCGCCTCGCGCACCGAAACGCAGGGCCTCGTGCTGCTCGAAGCGATGGCACAGGGTACGCCGGTGGTCTCCACGGCCGTGATGGGCACCGCGGATGTGCTCGCGGGTGTGCAGGGCGCGGTCGTCGTGCCTGAGGACATCGAAGCCTTCGCCTCGGGTGTGGCACGCGTGCTCGGTGATCGCACGCTGGGCGCGTGCCTTGGCGAACTCGCCCGGCAGGATGCGCTGCGCTGGTCGTCGCGGCATATGGTCGAGCGGCTAGCGAAGCTCTACGAGCAGCTGATCGAAGATGATCTCGTGGCACGTCCGGCCGGTGAGGTCGCGGCGCAGCCGAGGATCACGACGCAAGAGGAGGTACGCAGCATATGAGCACGTGGTTCCTTCGAGTCGATCAGGTCGAACAGCGGATGTGCATGTTTGCCAACGCCGCCTGTCAGCGCCGCATGGTGCGCTCGCTGTTTCGCGGTGTGAGTCGCCTAGGCGATGGGGTGATCTGGTACGCGCTGATGGCGGCGATGCCGCTGCTGATGGGTCTCGAGCGCTGGCGCGAGGGTCTGCAAGCCTCGCTGCAGATGCTGCTGGCCGGCGCTGCGGGGCTGCTGCTCTACAAGCTCCTGAAGAAGAAGCTGGTGCGTGAGCGGCCGTTCATCGGGCTCATCGGCATCGAGTGCGCGATGCCACCGCTGGATCGCTACAGCTTTCCCTCGGGGCACACGCTGCATGCCGTGACCTTCACGGCCATCGCCATCAGTTACGTGCCGCAGCTCGCCATCGTGCTCGTGCCCTTCGCGCTGCTTGTGGCCGCCTCGCGTGTGGTGCTCGGGCTGCATTACCCGACGGACGTCCTCGCGGGCGCGGTGCTCGGTGGGTTGCTCGCTGCGGCGAGCCATGCGGTCATCGCCTGACGCCTCGCTCAGGCGAGCAAACGCTCGAGCACGCCGCGATACATGGCGTGCAGCAGATCGATTTCCTCGATACGCACGCATTCGTTGACCTTGTGGATGGTGGCGTTCGTCACGCCCAGTTCCACCACCTGCGCGCCCATTGGTGCGATGAACCGACCATCCGAGGTGCCGCCGCACGTGGAGAGCACCGGCGCCTTGCCGACGACGGCGCGCACCGCCTCGGTGGCTGCTGCCGAGAGCGCCCCGGGCGCCGTGTGGAAGGGTTCGCCCGACACGTACCACTCGAGCGTGTAGCGCACACCGTGCTTGTTGAGGATCGCTTCGACCGTTTCGCGCAACTGCGGCACGGTCTGCACGGGCGAGAAGCGCAAATTAAAACGCGCCTTCAGTTCGCCCGGGATGACGTTCGGTGCACCGGTGCCGGCGTTGAGGTTCGAGATCTGGAAGGTGGTCGGCTGGAAAAACTCGTTGCCGGCATCCCAGGTGCGGGCGGTGAGTTCGGCGAGTGCTGGGGCGAGCGTGTGCACCGGGTTCTCCGCCGATTGCGGATACGCCACGTGCCCCTGCACACCGTGCACCGTGAGCCGACCCGAGAGCGAGCCGCGACGGCCGATCTTGATGGTATCGCCTACTTCGCGATCACTCGAGGGCTCACCGACGACGCAGTAGTCGATGCGTTCGTTACGAGAGTTCAGCACCTCGACCACGCGCTTGGTGCCATCCACCGAAGGGCCTTCTTCATCGCTTGTAATCAGAAAAGCGATGCTGCCGCGGTGCTCAGGGTGGGCGCGCACGAATTCTTCGGTGGCGGTGATCATGGCGGCAAGGCCGCTTTTCATGTCGGCGGCGCCGCGGCCATAGAGCACGCCATCGCGCAGGGTCGGCACGAACGGGTTGGTGCGCCACTCCTCGAGCGGTCCGGTGGGCACGACATCGGTGTGACCGGCGAAACACAGCACGGGACCCTCGGTGCCGCGCTTGGCCCAGAGGTTCTCGACGTTGCCGAAGCGCAGGTTCTCGATCGTGAAGCCGAGCGCGGCGAGGCGATCGGCCATGACCTGCTGACAGCCGCCGTCGGCCGGGGTCACGGAATTGCGGGCGATCAGGTCCTGGGTGAGCTCAAGGGTCTGCGACATGGCGCACCTTATAAAGTCGAGGGCCGGCCAGTGCAAGGGATGCCCGTCACAAAGATGTAACAAATCTGTCACACAGGCGGCCTATCGTGCCGCCACCACCTGAAGGAGACCGTAACGTGAATCGACGCTTCCAGCCCGCCAAGATCGTCACCCTGCTGATCGCGGCAGCCACTGTCAGCCCACTGGCCCAGGCCCAGGCCGCGCGGGATTTCATCAACGTCGTCGGTTCCTCGACGGTGTACCCCTTCACCACCGCGGTCGCCGAGCAGTTCGGCCGGCAGGGTCGCTTCAAGACCCCGAAGGTCGAGAGCACCGGCACGGGCGGGGGAATCAAGCTCTTTTGTAATGGCGTCGGTCCGCAGCACGCGGATGTGGTCAACGCCTCGCGTCGCATGAACGCCAACGAATTCGAGACCTGCAAGAAAAATGGCGTGAACGCGATCGTCGAAGTGCGCGTGGGCTACGACGGGCTGACGATCTCCGAGAGCAAGCGCGGCACGTCCTTCCCGCTGACGCGCAAGCAGGTCTACTTGGCGCTCGCCAAGCAGCTTCCTGATCCGGCGACCCCGACCTCGCTGATCAACAATCCGTATCAGACGTGGAAAGACGTGGACAAGAGCCTGCCTGCGGTGAAGATCGAGGTCCTCGGTCCGCCGCCGACTTCGGGCACGCGCGACTCGTTCCATGAGCTCTACATGGAAGCCGGTTGCCGCACTTACCCCTGGATCAACAACCTGCGCAGCATGGACGAGAAGCGCTTCAAGCGGATCTGCCACACGATCCGTGAGGACGGCGCCTACGTTGAAGCGGGCGAGAATGACAATTTGATCGTGCAGAAGCTCGAAGCGAATCCGAAGGCGCTCGGCATCTTCGGCTTCAGTTTCCTTGAAGAGAACATGGACAAGCTGCGCGGCCTCAAGATCGATGGCGTGGAGCCTGACTTCGAGACCATCGCCTCGGGCAAGTATCCCGCTTCGCGTCCGCTCTTCATCTACGTGAAGAAGCCGCACATCGGCGTGATCCCGGGCCTGCAGGAATTCGTCAATGAATACGTCAGCGAGAAGGCCTTGGGCGAAGAAGGTTATCTCGCCGATCGCGGCCTCGTGCCGCAGCCGAAGTCTGATCTGGCGAAGACCCGCGCCGACGTGAAGTCGCTGAAGAACTTCGCACCCTAAGCCAACCCGACCCACTCAAGGTTCACAGGAGTCTCTCCATGCAACACAGCCCCCTAACAGGGGCTGCGGTAGCCGCGCTCACCCTGACGCTTGCTGCCGCAGCCACCCCCGCGACCGCCGCCGACCTCGCGGACCTAAAAGCTCAACTTGCGGCGCTGCAGGCGCGGCTTGCGGAGCTCGAAGCCGCGCAGCAGGCCGGAGCGCAGAAGCTGCAGCAGACGGCAGAGCAGACCGAAACGCTCGCTCAAGCGAGCACCGAGCAGCAAGAGGCCATTGATCGCGGTTCGGACAATCTCGCCCGAGCGCTCGGCGAGAGTGCGGCCTCGGGGTGGGTGGCGCGCTGGCAGGGGAGGCGTGATTTCCGCTATCGCAACGAGACCATCGATCAGCAGTACACGACGGCCGTGCGCAATCGTGATCGCATTCGCGCCCGCTTCGGCGCGATGGCGCGTGTGAACGATACGATGCGTGTGGAGCTGCAACTGGCGACCACCGAGGGTGCCGATGCGCGCTCTTCGAACCAGTCGTTGAGCGATGTGAACTCGCGCAAGCCCATCGAGCTCGATGTGGCTTACATGGAGTGGATGCCCGCGGAGCAGTGGCGCATCACGGCGGGCAAGATGCGCTACCCCTGGGTGCGGACATCCAGCTTTTTCGTTGACAATGACATCAACCCCGAGGGCCTCGCGGCGAGTTGGCAGCAGGGGGCCACCGGCTTCTTCGGCAGCGCCTTCGTCACTCGACTCGCCGAGCGCGCGACCTTCGCCGACTCGAGCATGCAGGGTGTGCAGGGCGGTTATCGCAATGTGTACGGCGACGGTGGACGGGTGTTGGTGGCGGCGAGCTACTACGACCACTCGGCCGTTCGCGGTTACAACACGATCCAATCGGGTAGTGCGGGTGGCTATTTTGGTAACAGCACGGGCAGTGGGGCGGCGCAGTGTCGTACGACGGTGGTCGGCGCCACGGGCGCCTGTCTCGCAGATGATTTCGATGTGGTGGAACTGCTCGGCGAGTGGCAGTTCAAGCTCGCCGATCGGCCCTTACTCCTCTACGCCAACGTGGCGCGCAACACGGCCGCTCAGTTTCAAGCGCAGGGGCTCGATACGGCCTACGCAGTGGGCTTCAACTACGGCCGCGCCGTGGCCAGCATTCCTAGCAGCTGGGAGTTCGGCTACACCTATCAAAAGGTCGAGAAGGATGCGCTGTTCGGGCAATGGATTGATTCGGACTTCGCGGCAGGCAATACCGATGGTGGCGGCAGCGCGTTCCGGCTTGCCTACCAGTTCTCGCCCAACGCGCGGTTCAATATCGCCTACTTGATGACGGAGACGAACCTCGATGTACCGGTGTCGGTCACGGTGCCGACGCCTGCTACGGTGCGCGGCCGGGACTACGACCGATTGCAGGTGGATGTCAACTGGACCTTTTGATGAATTTTCCGTGTCAGTCGCCCGGCTAGGCCTCGGAGTGGATAAAATGCGGGGTCGTCGCAAGGAAGCCGTCCCCGACCCCGCATGACTCCTTCGATCCTGATCATCGCTCTGCTGCTGCTCTCGTTCATTGCCTATCAACTCGGCAAGGCGCGCTCTCTGGCCGTGGTCGGTGGCGCGCGGGGCATTCGCAATCTGCATTCGCTACCTGGCCACTACGGCCTTTTGACGGCGCTGTGGTGCGGTCTGCCGGCATTGCTTGTGGTGTTGGTGTGGATGGCGGTGCAGGATAAAGTGTTGATCGCGATCGTCTCGGCGCAATTGCCACCGGACGTGCGCGCACTCGGCGGCGATCAGTTCGTGCTCTTCCTCAACGACCTACGCAACGTGGTGGCGGGCAATATCCCGGCCTCGCAGGTCAGCCCCGCGACGGCCGCGGCCGCGGTGGAGTATTTGCGCTTGCAGGGGATCGCTCGGCTTGCGCTCACGGCACTCGCCTTCGCGCTCGGCATCGTGGCGATGCTCGTGGTACGTGGTCGGATCCGCGCGGATCTGCGCGCGCGCAACTCTGTGGAGCGCGTGCTCGAGGGCGTGCTGTTCCTGTGCTCGCTCGTTGCCGTGCTCACCACCATCGGCATCATCTTGTCGGTGGTGTTCGAGGCCACGCGATTCTTTGGCATCGTGCCTGCGCAGGAGTTTCTGTTCGGTACCAAGTGGAGCCCGCAGATGGCGATCCGGGCCGATCAGGTCGGCTCTTCGGGTGCCTTCGGTGCGGTGCCGCTGTTTGCCGGCACCTTGCTGATTTCCGCGATCGCCATGCTCGTGGCCGTGCCGATCGGGCTCTTCTCGGCCATTTATCTCGCCGAGTACGCGCCCTCCAAAGTGCGTAGCGTGGTCAAGCCCTTGCTCGAAGTGCTCGCCGGTGTGCCCACGGTCGTGTACGGATTCTTTGCAGTGACGACAGTCGGGCCGCTGCTGCGGGTCGCGGGTGAGTCGATGGGGCTGTCGGTCGCGGGTGAAAGCGCACTCGCGGCCGGGCTCGTGATGGGCATCATGATCATCCCCTTCGTCTCCTCACTCGCGGATGACATGATCACGGCCGTGCCGCAGAGCCTGCGGGATGGCGCCTATGCACTCGGCGCTACGCGCTCCGAGACCATCAAGCAGGTGGTGTTGCGTGCGGCGCTGCCCGGCATCGTGGGCGGCGTGCTGCTCGCCATTTCACGCGCCATCGGCGAAACCATGATCGTGGTGATGGCGGCAGGGCTTGCCGCGAACCTCACCGCCAATCCGCTCGAGGCGGTGACCACGGTCACCGTGCAGATCGTCACGCTGCTCGTCGGCGATCAGGAGTTCGATAGTCCGAAGACGCTCGCCGCCTTTGCGCTCGGCCTTGTGCTGTTCATCGTCACGTTGGTGCTCAACGTGATCGCCCTGTACGTGGTGAGGAAGTACCGTGAGCAGTACGAATAGGACCGCGGCAGAAACCCAGGCGCTCGTCACGAAGAGCCTCGCGCGGCGGTATCGCGCCGAGCGACGTTTCCGGTTTTACGGCCTGACGGCGGTGCTGGCGGGGCTCGTGTTCGTGGTGTTCCTGTTCGGCACGATCTTCGCGCAGGGACTCTCCGTGTTCCAGCAGAGTTACGTGAAGGTCGAGATCTTCTACGACCCCGCGATCATCGACCCGGCGGGCACGCGTAACCCAGACGATCTGGTCACGGCCGATTACCAGGCCCTCGTTCGCGAGTCACTCAAAGTGCGATTCCCGGAGGTCGAGGGTCGGCGGGACCTGCGCGAGTTGTATGGGCTCGTCAGCAGCGCGGCGTCCATCGAGCTGCAGCAGCGCATCACGTCAGACCCTGCTGCCATCGGCACGCGCGAGACGCGCTGGGTGCTGGCGGATGACACCGTCGACATGCTCATCAAGGGTCGTGTGGCACGCAATGCGCCTGAGGACGAGCGGCGCTTGAGCGATCAGCAGGTTGGCTGGATCGCGGCGCTCGAGCGCGACGGTACCTTGGCGTTGCGATTTAATCGGGCGTTCTTCAGCAACGGTGACTCGCGTGATCCGGAGCAGGCGGGTGTGCGCGGCGCGCTCATCGGCTCACTGCTGACGCTGTTCATCACGCTACTGCTGTCCTTCCCGATCGGCGTCGGTGCGGCCGTGTACCTCGAAGAATTCGCGCCGCGTAATCGGCTGACCGACATCATCGAAGTGAACATCAACAACCTCGCAGCGGTGCCCTCGATCGTGTTCGGTCTGCTCGGCTTGGCGATGTTCATCGGATTCTTCGGCTTGCCACGCTCAGCGCCGCTCGTCGGTGGCTTCGTGCTGACGCTGCTGACTCTGCCGACGATCATCATCGCCTCGCGTGCGGCGCTCAAGGCGGTGCCGCCCTCGATCCGCGAAGCAGCACTCGGGATGGGCGCTTCGCGGCTGCAGAGGGTGGCGCACCACGTGTTGCCGCTGGCCGTGCCCGGCATGCTCACCGGCGCCATCATCGGCATGGCCCGAGCGCTCGGTGAGAGTGCGCCACTACTCATGATCGGCATGGTGGCCTTCATCGTCGAAGTGCCGCAGGGTGTGTTCGATCCAGCCACAGCGCTGCCGGTGCAGGTATTCCTCTGGTCCGATCTGCCCGAGCGCGGCTTCATCGAACGCACCTCCGGGGCGATCATCGTGCTGCTGCTGTTCTTGCTTGTGATGAACGCGACCGCCGTGCTGCTGCGCAATAAATTCGAGAAACGCTGGTAACCGCCATGAACGACGCTGCCAAGACCACCATCGGTACGATCACTGTTGCGGAGCCTGTGTTCTCCTGTCGCAACGTCGATGTGTTTTACGGCGACAAACACGCCATCAAGAACGTTAACATCGACATCGGGCGCAAGCAGGTGCTGGCGATGATTGGCCCCTCGGGCTGCGGCAAGTCCACCTTCCTGCGCTGCCTCAACCGCATGAACGACACCATCGTGGGTGCCCGCGTTGAGGGCTCGATCACGCTCGATGGTCAGGACATCCACGACAAGCGTCAGGACGTGGTGCAGCTGCGCGCGCGCGTCGGCATGGTGTTCCAGAAGCCGAATCCGTTCCCAAAGTCGATCTACGAAAACGTCGCCTATGGTCCGCGCATCCACGGCCTGGCGGCCAATCGCGGCGAACTTGATGAGATCGTCAACCAGAGTCTGCGTCGCGCTGGCCTTTGGGAAGAAGTCAAAGATCGGCTCAATCAACCCGGCACCAGTCTCTCGGGTGGTCAGCAGCAGCGGCTATGCATTGCGCGCACGATAGCGGTGAATCCGGAAGTGATCCTGATGGACGAGCCGTGCTCGGCGCTAGACCCGATCGCCACGGCACGCATCGAAGATCTGATCGATGAGCTGCGTGAGAGCTATGCGATCTGCATCGTCACCCACTCGATGCAGCAGGCGGCCCGCG
>JBJTBK010000154.1:0-4731 GCA_046091245.1 Nevskiaceae bacterium
GGCAGGCGTGTGAAGTTGAGTTTGGCGCCGGCCGTGCCGAAGCTGGCGAAGTGCAACACACGGCGTTCGCTCGCACCGGATTGCAGCGGCGCAAGATCCGGAGTCTCTGCAACGTAGCCGACCACGATGATAGCGCGCACCGAAGGTAGCTGCGCAAGCACCGCAGCCATCGGCCCAAGCGAATCGTGGGTTTTGCCGCCGTAGTGATAGCCGTCGACCGTGATCAGCACCGTCGGTGCAATCTGTCCGAAGCGATCCAGGACGCCCGCGATGCCGAAGTCCGGCGAGCACGACGACCAGATGGCACCGAGACTCGTGGCCGCCAGCATGGCGATCACGGCTTCGGGGATATTCGGCAGAAAGCCTGCTACCCGATTGCCGGGCCCGACGCCCGCGGCTTTGAGCCCTGCCGCGACGCGACCGACCTCGGCATGCAGTTGACGATACGAGATCGCGCGGCGTGTACCTTTCTCCGTGTACGCGATGAGGGCCGGTTGCTCATCGCGAAATCGCAGCAAGTTCTCGGCAAAGTTCAGCTGCGCGCCCGGGAACCACTCGGCACCCGGAAGGCGATCGCCATGACGCAGCACCGGCGCGTCGGCCCAGTCGGCCTTGATGTCGGTGAAGTGCGCGAGTTCGAACCAGAAGGAGTCCGCGTGCTGCACGCTCCAAGCGTGCAGCGCAGGGTAGTCATCAAGGCTGAGATCGCGCCGCGCGCGTAGACACTCGATGAATCGAGTCAGATTGCTCGCGCTGACGCGTTCGGCCGAAGGACTCCACAACGGTGCGGTGCTCATCGCAACGCTCAAAGCGATTGATAGATGGGGCCCGAGCCACCTTCCGGCGTCGTCCAGTCGATGATCTGGTACGGATCCTTGATGTCGCAGGCCTTGCAGTGCACGCAGTTCGCCGCGTTGATCTGCAGTCGCTTGCCGCCTGCGCCGTCGTCCACCATTTCATAGACGTTGGCGGGACAGAAGTTTTGGCAGGGATTGCCGAACTCCTGCGCGCAGCGCGTGGCGCAGATCGAGGTGTCGCGCACTTTCAAATGCACCGGTTGGTTTTCTTCGTGTGAGTTATTGGCGAAGAACACGGAGGCCAGTCGATCGCGGGGCGGCAGACTGCGGTCGATCCAACCGCGATCGGGCGATTCAAACTCGGCGAGTCGGCGCGTCTCGGCGTAGGCCGCGGTATTGCGCAGCGTCCACGGCGTGCGACCACCCGTGACCGTTTCGAGCGCGCTGTTGGCGAGCGCAAACCACAAGCCGCGCTTGAAGCCCGGCTTGATGTTGCGCACCTTGCGCAGTTCGTCCATGCCGGGCGAGGCACGGAAGCGCGCATCGAAGCCCTGCGGCGAATCGTGCTCGGCGATGTGTTCGCCGGCGAGCATGCCGCAGCGAATCGCTTGGTGGATGCCTTTGATCTTGGCGACGTTCAACGTGCCTGCCGCATCACCAATCAGCAGCGCGCCCGGCATCTCGAGCTTGGGCAGCGACTGCCAACCCCCGGCCGCAATCGTACGCGCGCCGGCGGCGAGTATTTCACCGCCTTCCAGCAGCGGCTTAATGCTCGGGTGATGCTTGAATTGCTGGAACGCTTCGAAGGGCTTCAGACGCGGGTCCCGATAGTCGAGGCCCACGACGTAGCCGATGTACACGCGGTTCTTGTCGAGGTGATACAGGAAGCTGCCACCGTAGGTGCCGTTGTCGAGCGGCCAGCCGATGCTGTGCTGGATCAGCCCCGGTTCGACGCGGCCCTCGGGCAATTGCCACAGCTCCTTGAAGCCGAGACCGTAGGTCTGTGGATCGCACTCGGCGTCGAGCGCAAAGCGCTTGATCAGCTGCTTGCTGATGCTGCCACGGCAGCCCTCGGCCAGCACCGTGATGCGTGCGCGCACCTCAGGGCCCGGCGCGAAGTTCGGACCGATGTCTCCAGACTTCTCGATGCCCATGTCGCCGATCTGCACGCCGGCGACCGAGCCATCGTCATTGAACAGCGGCACGGCTGCGGCGAACCCCGGAAACACGTCGACGCCGAGCGCTTCGGCACGCTGCGCGAGCATTGGTGTGAGAAGGCCGAGCGAGATGATGAAGTTGCCTTCGTTGTGCTGCTGCGGCGGCGTTGGCAGACGAATGCGGCCCGTGCGCGTAAGCAAAGAAAACTCGTCGCGTTTGGCGGGAATGCAGATGCCGGGCGGCGTGTCGCGCCAGCCGGGAAGCAAAGCATCGAGCGGACCGGGTTCGAGTACGGCACCGGAGAGTGCCTGTGCGCCGATCGCCGAGGCTTTCTCGAGCACGCACACCGTGAGATCCGGTTTGCGCTGCTTCAGAGAGATGGCGCAGGCGAGCCCCGCAGGGCCACCGCCCACTATCAGCACGTCGTATCCCATCACGTCGCGTTCGATCGTCTCTGCCATGGGCGTGTCGTCCGTTTAATGAAGTTATTTGGGTTGCATGCGGATCGCGCCATCGAGGCGGATCGTCTCGCCATTGAGCATCGCGATCTCGTAGATCGACTCAACGAGGCGGGCGTACTCGTCCGGGCGTCCGAGGCGGGCCGGAAACGGGATCTGGCTGGCGAGCGACGCCTGCACTTCTGGCGTCATGCCACCGACCATCGGTGTGTGGAATATACCGGGCGCAATCGCCACGACGCGTATGCCGAAGGCGGCGAACTCGCGCGCCATCGGCAGGGTCATGCCGGCAATGCCAGCCTTTGTAGCCGAGTAGGCAGCTTGGCCAATTTGTCCTTCGAACGCCGCCACCGAGGCGGTGTGGATGATGACCCCGCGCTCGCCGTCCGCATTTGGAATGTTGCGCTGCATCAGTGCTGCAGCGGCCTTATCGCACAGGAAGGTGCCAATCAGATTGATGTGAACCACCTTGGCAAAGAAATCACCCGCCATCGGTCCGTTGCGGCCGAGCACGCGGCCCGCACCGATCACGCCGGCGCAGTTGACGAGCAGATCGATCCCGCCCATCGCATCCGCTGCGGCGGCCATTGCCGCGTTGACCTCGCTCTCCGCCGTGACATCGCAACGCAGATACCGCGCCGCGACGCCAAGACTCGCCGCTGCGCTGCGACCCGCTTCATCCTGAATATCAAGCAGCGTCACTTGAGCGCCTCGCAAGGCGAGGTACTGCGCAACGCCGAGCCCAAGACCCGAGGCGCCACCCGAAATGACCGCTCGTGCACGGGTGATGTCCATGCTTAGAGCCTCTCGATGGCGATGGTTGTCGCTTCACCACCCCCGATGCACAGCGCCGCGATGCCTCGGCGCAGGTTGCGCTGCGCCAAGGCGTGAGCCAGCGTCGCCACGATCCGTGCGCCGGTGGCGCCCACAGGGTGTCCGAGTGCACAAGCGCCGCCGTTGACGTTGAGCTTTTCGGCCGGGATGCCGATGTCATGCGCCGCTGCCATCGAGACGGCCGCGAAGGCTTCGTTCACTTCGAACAGGTCCACCTCGGAGGCGCTCCAACCGGTCTTGGCGAGCAGCGTACGAATGGCGCCGACCGGTGCGATCGTGAACCACTCGGGTTCCTGCGCGTGGCTGGCGTACCCCACGATGCGCGCGAGAGGCTTGAGACCCCGCGCAGCGGCCAAAGATTCGCTGACCAGCACCGCCGCAGCAGCGCCGTCCGAGATCGAGGACGAACTTGCTGCAGTGACCGAACCATCTTTACGAAAGGCGGGCTTGAGCTGCGGGATTTTCGCGATGTCGCAGGTGAACGGCGTCTCATCGCGCTCGACCAGCGTCTCACCTTTGCGGCCCTTCACGGTAACCGGGACGATCTCGGCGCGGAATGCGCCGTTTTCCACCGCTGCAAGGGCGCGTTGTACTGAGCGGGCCGCGAACGCGTCCTGATCGGCGCGCGTGAAGTGGTAGCGACCCGCCGTGTTTTCGGCGAAGCAGCCCATCATCTGCCCATCCCACGGGCTTTGCAGGCCATCCACGAACATGTGATCCAAAATCTCGCCGTGACCCATGCGATACCCAGCGCGCGCCTTCGGCAGCAGATACGGCGCATTGCTCATTGACTCGAGCCCTCCCGCGACGATGACGTCTGCTTCACCGGCACGAATTTGATCGGCCGCCATCATGATGGCCTTGAGGCCCGAGCCGCACATCTTGTTAATGGTCGTGGTGGGTACAGCAGCCGAGATCCCCGCGCCGAGGGCGGCTTGGCGCGCCGGGGCCTGACCGAGGCCGGCCGGCAATACGCACCCCATGATGACTTCCTGCACATCGCCCGCCGTGAGTCCTGAGGTCTCGATCGCGCCACGAATGGCGGCAGCGCCGAGTTGCGGCGCGGTGACCGGGGTGAGCACGCCTTGGAAGGCACCGATCGGGGTACGACGCGCGGCAGCGATGACAACAGCAGGGTTCATAGCGTTCCTTGGTGGTTCGGCAGGTTCGAAGCGACCTTAACTCACGAGTTTAAACAAGCCGCCGCGCTCAGGCGAGCAAGTCCGGCTCGCCGACCCGCTCAAGGATGGCCTGCCGAGTGAGCTGCCGTAGTTCAGCCGCCGCTTTTTCAGGCGGCAATTCCGCGGCGGGTGTGAGCTGTGGCAATAACTCAACCTCGATACGACCGTGCCGCGGGAAAAACAGCGGGCTCGGCAGGATGTGGCGGGTACCGCGGATCACGCAGGGCACGACCGGGCAGCGCGCATAGGCCGCGCTCATGAACGCGCCGCTGTGGAATTTCAGCAGACCCGGCTTGCCGATAA
>JBJTBK010000155.1:0-8538 GCA_046091245.1 Nevskiaceae bacterium
CGTGAGCGTCGAACAAAGAACCCGTGCGCGTGGCCAGCCACGGCTCGATCGGTATGGTTTCTTGTTTGAGAAAGCCGCGATCCGGCAACTGGCCCGCTCGGACCATCTCGATGACGGCGACGACCGAGGCGGACGTTGTCCAAGCGATCGCCGTGCGAGATCGACCGGCGATAACTTTCGGGTAGTAGGCGCGCACAAATTCCTTACGCTGCAGCCGCCCGCCCTGCCAGCCCTCCGCGGCCGCGTGCACGTAGACGACATCGGCGTCGACCGGTGGTTTGGCGTTGGCCAGGATTTGCCCGGCGAGGTCACGGTGCTCGCGCATCAGCAGCTCATGGAAAAAGAAGTTCATCAGTTGTACGTGCCCCGGGTAACGCATGGTCTTGTAGTCGAGATTCTCGACACGCCCGAGAAACGTCTCGCACATCGTGCCGAGGCCACCCGAGGTGGTGAAGGCTTCGAGCTTCACGCCGCCGATGTAGAGCGTCTCGATCCACTCCATCGCCGAGACCGACTTGATGACACCCTCTTCGATCACCTCGCAATCGTTGAGGTACTCATTCACCACGCCCTCGGGAGACCAGTTGAACGCATAGCCAAGCAGGCCGGTAGGGTTTTGCGGCAAGGCACCGACACGCAGACGAATCGAACGCACCCGCTCGAACTGGCCGGCCAGATGGGCGCCCACAATGCCGACGAAGCCTGGCGCAAGACCGCATTGCGGGGCCATCAAGCCACGCGCATCGACCGCCAGTTCGCGAATATGCCGAGTGGTCGGCATGTCCTCGGTCAAATCGAAATAATGCAACCCGAGTGCATGCGCGACGCTCGACACCGATTTATTGAGCGCGTATGGCAGGCAGGACAGCACCGCATCCTGGCCCTCCAAGGCGGGGCGCAGGGCTGAGGGGTCCGCGACATCCACGACTCGCACCGGAAGGCTGGAGTATTCCGTGGTCCGCTGGTCGATGGGCGTCACGGCGAAGCCCGCTTCCTGCAGCAACTCGGCCGCAAGGTGACCGACCTTCCCGAGACCCAGAACGGCAATGTTGTGCAGACTCATGGCTCTCTCCCAGACGGCCCCTAGAGGTCGAAACTCACGCCCTGCGCAAGCGGCAGTGCGGCTGAGTAATTGATGGTCGCGGTCTGTCGACGCATGTAACCCTTCCAAGAGTCCGAACCGCTCTCTCGGCCACCCCCCGTCGCTTTCTCCCCGCCAAACGCACCGCCGATCTCGGCGCCGGACGGACCGATGTTGACGTTGGCGATGCCGCAGTCGGACCCACTCGCAGCCAAGAAGCGTTCAGCTTCGCGCAGATCGAGCGTGAAAATGCAGGACGACAGTCCTTGGCTCACGGCGTTTTGCAGGGCAATGGCCTCATCGAGCCTGTCGTACTCGAGCACATACAAGACGGGCGCAAAGGTCTCCTCGCACACGATGGCGCTTTGCGAGGGCATCTCGACCAAGGCAGGCTCCACGTAGCACCCCCCCGCCGGTACACCGGTGCTCCGCCATTGTCCGCCGTGCACCACGCCGCCCTCAGCCCGCGCCTCCACCAAGGCGCCCTGCATGCGCTCCCCGGCAGCCCGATCGATGAGCGGGCCAACCAACGTGCCACTGTGCCGCGGATCACCGATCCGCAAGCTCCCATAGGCTTTCTTCAGACGCTCAAGCAAAGCATTGCGGACGCTGCGGTGCACGATGAGGCGACGCAAGGTGGTACATCGCTGACCCGCCGTGCCCACTGCCGAGAACACGATCGCGCGAGTCGCCATGTCGAGATCCGCGCTTGGCGCGACGATCATTGCGTTGTTGCCCCCGAGTTCGAGGATGCAGCGCCCAAACCGAGCCGCCACCCGGGGCGCCACCAAACCGCCCATGCGTGTCGAGCCGGTGGCGGACACGAGGGGAATCTTTGGCGAGTCGACGAGCTGCTCACCGTGGACGGCGCCGCCGATCACGCACTGCACAAGCCCCAGAGGCGCTTGCGGCCCGAATCGGGCCAACGCTCGCTCGAAAATACGCAAGGTTGCGAGTGCCGTGAGCGGTGTCTTTTCGGACGGCTTCCAGATCACCGAGTTGCCGCAGACGAGCGCGAGTGCGGCGTTCCAGGCCCACACGGCCACGGGGAAGTTGAATGCCGAGATCACGAGACAGGGCCCGAGCGGCTGCCAGGTCTCCAACAGGCGATGACCCGGGCGCTCGGAGACGATGGTGAGACCGTACAACTGCCGCGATAACCCCACAGCGAAGTCGCAGATGTCGATCATCTCCTGGACTTCTCCGAGCCCTTCGCTCGTTATCTTCCCCGCTTCCTGCGTGACGAGTGCGGCAAGGCTGTCCTTGGCGGCACGCAACTCCTCGCCGAACAGACGCACAAGCTCACCGCGCAGCGGCGCGGGTACCTCACGCCACGACTCAAACGCACGCTCCGAGCGTTCGATGACTGCGCCGAGCGACGCCAGCGGGGTGATCGGCACCGAGCCGAGCTCACTGCCGTCGATCGGCGAACGGATCAACAGACTGTGTGGGGGTTGCGCGCTCATGGGGCACTCCGTCGACAACGATCCGAGCAATATTTGACGTTATCCCAATTTCGCGCCCAGGCCTTGCGCCAACTCATCGGCCGCCCACAGGCCACACACGGCTTGCTCGGCAGCGATGCCTTATTGCCCTTGAACCCGGCGCGTTTCATTCACCCTCGTCCGAACTGCCGACGGCCGCGAGCAGACGCTCCGCCTGCAGCACATGCGGTCGATCGATCAACTTGCCATCGACTTTGACAGCCCCAGCCGCAGGCGCTGCGGCCACCGCCGCGAGTACGCGTCGCGCCCAGTCGAGTTCGGCGGCTCCCGGGGTAAACGCCGCGTGGATGGCGGGTATCTGGGCCGGATGAATGGCGAGCTTGCCCAGATATCCCGCACGCCGCGAGTGACGCGCGCGTTGCTCCACCGCTGCGATATCGCGGATATCGGTATCGACGGTGTCGATGGCACGCACTCCTGCGGCCGCTGCGGTAATCAAGCAGAGAGATCGAGCGAGCTCGAAAGCGGGCTCGTAGTCGCCGGCGGCCGTGCGGTTACCCAGCGCACCAAGCTCGGTGGCCAGATCCTCGGCGCCCCACGTCATGGTCGACACTCGCGAGGGCGCTGGAGTAAAACTCGCCAAGGACAGCAAGGCCCCGGCGGTCTCGGTGATCATGGGCATCACCTGAATGGCGCCGGCAGCGACGCCATGCTCACACTCGAGCATTTCAAGCCAATGATCGAGTCGCGCGACATCGCCCCCGTTGCGGGCCTTCGGCAGGATCACGCCGTCTGGGCGCGCCGCCCCCACCGCCGCAACATCCGCTAACACCTCCGCTGAGTCGACCGGGTTGATCCGCACCCAAATCGGCACCGCAGTTCGCGGCGCCCGCAGGTACTCGGCAATGGCCCCGCGCGCATAGCCGCGGCGCTCCAAGGTCACCGCATCCTCGAGATAGAGGATAACGGCATCGGCCCCCGAGGCCACGGCTTTGGCAAACCGGTCGGGGCGATCTCCGGGAACGAACAGCATCGACCTCATGCCCGTAATGATACTTCAGCCCGGGCAGACAGGCCGAGCGCCGCTCACGTATCCTCACCCCTCCCGACTATGGTTGACCGTGTGGAATTCGGCATGCGCGAACTGCCCAAGGATTGTCTGGATGTGCTGATTGTCGGTGCCGGAATTTCCGGCATCGGCGCTGCGGCCACGTTGCGCAAGACCCTGCCGCACAAGCGCATCGCCGTGCTCGAGTCCCGCGCCCAACTCGGCGGAACCTGGGACTTGTTTCGCTACCCCGGTATTCGCTCTGACTCGGACATGTACACCCTGAGTTTTCGCGACCGTCCTTGGCGAAGTGAGCGATCCATCATCGATGGACCAACCATCCTCCGCTATCTGCGCGAGACGGCCGAACACACCGGGGTAGCACCGCTCATTCACTACGGTATCGAGGTGCGCGCAGCGCGGTGGTCGAGCGCTGATCAATACTGGACGGTTGAGGTTCACGACCGCGAAGCCGGCCGGGACCATGAACTGCGCTGCCGCTTCCTGCACCTGTGCGCGGGCTATTACAGCTACTCGGAAGGCTACCGTCCGCACTTCGAAGGCGAGGAGAGTTTCGGCGGTCAGATCGTGCACCCGCAATTTTGGCCGGAGAATCTCGACTACGCGGGTCGCAAAGTCGTCGTCATCGGCAGTGGCGCCACGGCGGTCACACTCGTACCCGCGATGGCTGAACGGGCGCAGCACGTGGTGATGTTGCAACGAAGCCCCTCGTACATTGCGAGCCAACCCGCCAAAGACCCTCTCGCCCGCTTCCTCGATCCCTGGATGCCGGCATCGATCGCGTACTGGCTGGTGCGCTGGAAATGCATTCTCGGCAGCGTGTTGCTCTACACCTTGGCTCGACGACAACCGCGCCCGTTCCGTCGTCGCGTCATCGAGCTCGCAGCAGCCGAGCTGCCCGCCGGTTTTGATGTCAAAACCCATTTTGCGCCCGACTACAACCCGTGGGATCAGCGCTTATGCGCCGTGCCCGATGGGGATCTGTTCAAGTCCATCAGCGCCGGTCGCGTCTCGGTGGTGACTGATCACATCGACCGATTCGTCCCGGAGGGAATACGTCTTCGCTCCGGTCAGACGCTGCAAGCCGATGTGATCGTGACCGCGACGGGTCTCAAGGTGCAACCGATGGCCGGCGTCCAGCTGCAGGTGGACGGTCGGGACGTAGAGCTCAACGACACCATGGTGTATCGCGGCGCAATGTTCAGCGGCGTGCCCAACATGATCCATACGTTCGGTTACACCAATGCGTCCTGGACGCTGCGTGCCGATCTCATCGCAGCCTACCTCTGTCGTCTGCTGCGCTACATGGACCGTCACGGGCACGGGTATGCCGTCGCGCCGCGCGACCCCTCGGTCGGCGAGCAAGCCTTCATCGATTTCAACTCGGGTTATGTGCTGCGCGCGCTTGCGCAGTTGCCCAAGCAAGGCGATCGTTTCCCTTGGCGGATACACCAGAACTATCTGCGTGATCTCATCATCACGCGCTATAGCCGCATCAACGATGGCACATTGAAATTTTTTGGAGCCCCTGCATGAGACCGCTCGAGTTCAATGATAAGGTCGCCGTCATCACGGGGGCCGGCAGCGGGATAGGCCAAGCACTGGCGGTGCAATTGGCCGCGGCCGGGGCACACCTGGCTCTCGCCGACATTCGCACCGAATCGCTCGAAACGACCGTTGCGCTACTGCCCAAAACCGGCCGCCGCATCAGCCAACATCGCGTGGATGTGGCCTCAGCAAACGATGTCGCCGCGTTTCCGGCGGCCGTTGTGGCCGCACACGGCGGGGTCGACCTGCTATTGAACAATGCCGGCGTCGCGCTCGGCGGGCATTTCATGGACGTGTCGGCCGAAGATTTCGACTGGCTGTTCAATATCAACTTCCATGGTGTTGTACGCGTGACGCGCGCCTTTTTGCCGCATCTTTTGCAGCGACCGGGAGGCCATCTGACCAACATCGCGAGTCTCTTCAGCATCGTCGCGCCCGCAGGTCAGAGCGCGTATAGCGCCAGCAAGTTTGCCGTTCGCGGGTTCTCGGATGCACTGCGACACGAACTCACAGGTCGAGAGCTTGGCGTCAGCGTGGTCTGTCCGGGCGGTATCGCCACGGCGATCGCGCGCAACGCACGAATGGCCGCTTCCTTGCCCGCGGAGGTCATCGAACGACAACAGGCTCGTGCAGCCCAATTGCTGCGTATGCCTCCCGAGCGCGCCGCGTCTGACATCCTTGCCGGCATCCGCCGCCGCAAGCCGCGCATCCTCGTGGGTCACGACGCCCGCGTCGGGGTATTGCTCGAGCGGCTGATGCCCACCCGGTATTGGTCGCTGATCCGCGGTTTCACCGAATGACACTGCTCGGGAATGTGGCCGTCGGCCTGGTCGTGGTGTTGGCGGCACTCGCGGCGCTGACGTGGTTCGTGACCCGGGCGGTGGAACGACGTATCCCACCGGCTGGCCATTTCGTCGAAGTGCCGGGCGTGCGCTTCCATGTCATCGACCGAGGGACCGCTCCAGAGGGACAGCCGCCGATATTGATGCTGCATGGTCTTGCCGGGCAGGTGCACCACTTCAACTATTTCCTGGTCAACGCGCTAGCGAATGTGACCCGCGTCATCGCGATCGATCGGCCAGGCTCAGGCTACTCGACCCGCGCGCGCGACACGGCCATCCGCATCGATGCGCAAGCGGATGCGGTGGCGGCATTGCTGTCAGCGCTGCAGATCGACAAGGCCTTTGTAGTCGGCCATTCCTTGGGCGGTGCACTGACGCTGACCCTCGCGCTGCGCCACCCGCACCGGGTGGCAGGCTTCGCGCTCATTGCACCGTTGACGAGGTTGCTCGACAACCCGCCTGCGGTGTTTCGTCCGCTGGCCGTACGTGGCTACCTGCTGCGACGCCTGCTGGCCTGGACCTTGGTGACGCCCAGTTGTATTTGGCGCGGCCGTCGAGTGCTGCCCATGGTGTTCGGTCCAGAGTCGCCCCCACCGGGGTATACGCTCAAGGCCGGCGGACTGCTGAGCCTACGCCCCAGCCAATTTGTCGCCGCGGCGGAAGATCTCGAGGGTGTCGTAGCCAGCTACCGGGACATCTCATCACGACTGGCTGAAGTTGCCGATTCCTCGCGACCCATGGGTATGCTGTTCGGCCGCGAGGATCGAGTGCTGGATCACGACACGCACGTCCGCTTTCTGCAATCGGCCCTGCCGCAGATCCGCGTCGACTCGGTCTCCGGCGGACACATGCTGCCCCTCACACAGCCGAACCTTGTGGCACGGTTCATCGAGGATCTCTGGCACGCGAGCCGCGCATGACCCGCGGCCGCCTCGCAGCGCTCTATGTTCTGGCCATCCTCGTCGGGCTGGGCAGTGCGTGGCTTTGGCTGACGCGAGTTGGCCCCTCCGGCGTGGATGCCGGCCTGTGGCGAGTGAACCTACTCGCCGGCAGCCCAAACGCCGATGCCTACACCCGCGCGCGCGTCGCACTCGGTGCGCTACTGGCGCTCGATCGGCGCGAAACGCTGTACTACATCGCCCGCACCGATGAGCGCGGCGAGCCGCTGCGGGCGCAGTGCCGCTATCGGCTCAGCGGACCTGTACCGGTCGCCCGTTGGTGGAGCATCACCGCCTATGACGACGAGTTCTTCCTGTTCGAAAATTCAGTCCGTCGGTACAGCGTGAATGTCGAGACGGCCCCTCGCGATGCAACAGGCCACATGTTGTTCGAGATCGGCCCCGAGGTGACCGCCGGTCCGCCACCCGATCTGCCCACCCGGGGCGACGAGACACTGTTGTTGACGCTGCGGCTTTACAACCCAGCCCTCACCTTACAGCGAGATCCCGCTGGCCTTATCGCACCGCGGATCGACCTCGTCGGAAATTGTCCATGAATACTGCACTGCGCACACCCCGCACATCGCTCGGGGCGCATGGGATTGGACTCCTGCTCGTCGCGGTGGCGGCTCATGCGCTGACGGTGTGGGCCTTGCCACGCCTGATCATGGCGGAGGTCTTGCGGGTCACTCAAAACGCAGGCCGCGCGAGCCCAGGTGGGGTACTGCGTCCGCCCCCCGCCGATCACACGGCGCGCCGCATCGTGATGCCGAGCCCCGATCTGCTCTACGCGACCTGCAGCCTTGATGTGAGCCAGCGCCCTGCGCAGATCAGCGCCAACATCGACTACCCACGCTACTGGTCCATCGCCCTGTACGCCGACAACTCCGACAACTTCGTCGTACGGAACGATCGCGATCAGGGCGCTCGTGCGCTTCGGTGGTTGATCGTCGCCCGGGATGCCAAGTACCCCGTCACGCCGACCGAAAATGTCGAAGTCATCGAGGCACCGGGAACACGGGTTCTGCTGCTACTGCGAATGCTGCTGCCCGACGATGCGGCCGGTCGCGAGGCTGCCGAAGTCGCACGACAAACGCTACGCTGCGACTAGGTTGGCAGCCCCAACCAATCGGTATACTCACCGCATGCGAGTCCTCGCTGCCTTGGCCCTGATCGTTGCCGCACCGCTGACGCATGCCGCGTCGCTCGACGACATTCGGCAAAGCGGCGTGACGGGTGCTCAGCGCCGGGGGCGGCATAGCGTGTGCTTGAGGCTGCGCGCGTAGCCGAGTCGTCGGTATGGGTGCTCTCGGCAGAATCGCCTGAAGTGGCGCCGACGCGCTTTTCAGGCACCACCTTGTACACACGGATCTTTTCGGCGATGCCCTTGAGTTGCAGCAGACCAACTTCACTCGAGGGGATTTCCATCTTGTTCATCGCGAGGTATACGGCTTCGGTGAAAAACACTTCGCCCGCCTCGGCGATGCCATTGATGCGGGCGGTGATGTTGACGGGCTCGCCGAATACGTCGTTGTCAGCGAGGGTGACTTCTCCCGCGTTGATGGCGAGACGTACGTGCAGCCGTTCGTCACCGAGCGTGTGGGGATTGGGTTCG
>JBJTBK010000156.1:0-4643 GCA_046091245.1 Nevskiaceae bacterium
GTGAACATGATGGCCTGCGAGGTGGCGTACACCCTCTACCGCACGCCGACCAAGATCGCCCGTATTCGCTCGCCCGAGTACACCCGTCATCCGAAACTGTTCAGCGCCGAAGCGCTGTCAGTGGACGTATTCATCAGCCCCGAACAGCTCGTCACCGAATACATCGAGCGGCTGATCCGTTATCCGGGAGCACTGCAGGTGCTCGATTTTGCGGGGGGCCGTGTTCGCCTCGTCGGCCTGTCGGCGCGCCGCGGCGGTCTGTTAGTCGGTCAGGCACTACGCAGCCTACGCGAACACATTCCGAACACCGAAGCGCGGGTCGTGGCGATCTATCGCAACGGTCGCAGCATCGCCACCGAAGGCGATACGGTGATCGAGGACGGCGACGAGGTGTTCTTCCTCGCGGGCCGCGACGATATCCGTCAGTTCATGGCGGAGATGCGCAAGGAAGAGAAACCCGTGCGGCGCGTGGTCATCGCCGGTGGTGGTCACATTGGTTTTTCGCTTGCGCGGCAGCTCGAGGCGAACAATCAGGTCAAGATCATCGAGCGTGATCCTCGCCGTGCACGCACGATCTCCGAAAGCTTCACGAGTGCCATCGTGCTCGAAGGCGACGCTGCCGACGAAGAGCTGCTCATCGAGGAAAATATCGACAGCTGCGATGCCTTCGTCGCGCTGACTAACTCCGAGGAAGCAAACATCCTCTCGGCCATGCTCGCCAAGCGTCTCGGTGCAGCCAAAGTGATGGCGCTCATCAATAAGCCTTCCTATGCCGAGCTGATGCAGAACGGCAGTATCGACGTTGCCATCTCGCAGCAGACGATCACCATCGGTTCGCTGTTGACGCACGTGCGGCGCGGCGATGTGGTGCAGGTGCACTCCTTGCGCCGTGGCGCCGCCGAGGCGCTCGAAGCCATTATTCACGGTGATCACCGCAGTTCGCGGGTGGTAGGTCAGCGTATCGAGGACATCAGTCTGCCGGAAGGCGCGCGCATCGGCTGCATCGTACGCGGCGAGCAGGTCATCATGGCGCACCATGACACCGTGGTGCAGGCGGATGATCACGTGGTGCTGTTCATTGCCGACCGGCGTCACGTCGATCAAGTCGAGCGGTTGTTTCTCGGCGAAACGGCCGGGCGACGCTAAGCGACAAGCACGCAGTCATGCTCGCAGTTGCCCACATCCTCGGCCTGATGATGGCGTTTTTCGCCGTCACTTTCGTCATGCCGATGGTCTGCGCGCTCGTCACGCAAGACGGTACGCTGGATGACTTTGCCATCGCAGCAGGCATCAACCTCGTGATCGGCCTCGCCATCGCCGCAGTGACGCGACGCTACAAGCGCGAACTCAAACCACGCGATGGATTTCTACTGGTAACGCTATCTTGGGTCTTGATGTCGGCCTCAGCGGCCGTGCCCTTGCTGATCTCGCTGCCGCATCTGAGTTTCACCGATGCGTATTTCGAGGCGGTGTCCGGGCTCACCACCACGGGCGCCACCGTACTGACGAATCTCGATCAACTTCCGCCATCCATCAATCTCTGGCGCCACGCGCTGCACTGGTTTGGTGGCATCGGCATCATCGTGCTCGCCGTGGCGGTACTGCCTCTGCTCGGCGTCGGCGGTATGGCGCTCGATCGCGCCGAGACCCCGGGTCCCGTCAAAGACGAAAAACTTACCCCGCGCATCACCGAAACTGCCAAGGCACTGTGGCTGACCTATGCCGGACTCACCCTCTTCGCGATCCTGGCCTTGCGGCTCGCGGGGATGGGTTGGTTTGATGCGATCTGTCACGCGTTTTCCGTGATCGCGCTCGGCGGGTTTTCCACCCGTGACAGCAGCATCGGTTATTTCGACTCGCCGTTGATTGAGGTGGTGCTGGTCGTGCTCATGCTCGTCGCCACCCTGAACTTCTCACGGCATTTCGTCGCCGTCCGCAATCGAACTCTGGAGCCATACCGCCGGGACTCGGAAGGGAAGGTGCTACTGCTGCTGCTCAGCTTCAGTGTGATCATCATCACTGTACTGTTGACAACCTCAGGCCAGTATCCGAGCGTGCTCGAGTCTTTGCGTCACGCAGTCTTCAATGTGGTTTCCGTGGCCACCACCACCGGCTTCGTGTCACAGAACTACGATCTGTGGCCGATCTTTGCGCCGGTGTGGATGCTTTTTTTGTCCTGCATCGTCTGCAGCACCGGCTCGACGGGCGGAGGCATCAAGATGTTCCGAACCCTGCTGCTCGCGCGTCAGGCCGAACGGGAAATGAAACAACTCGTACATCCTTCGGCCGTGATCCCGATCCGCATCGGCGGCCAGGTGATTCCTGAGCGCATTGCGGCCTCGGTCTTGGCCTTCATCTTTCTTTATTTCCAGACTATTGCGGTACTGACGTTCTTGATGCTGCTCACAGGCTTACCGCTCGTGCCGGCCTTCACCTCGGTGGTGGCGAGCGTTAACAACTTGGGACCCGCGGTCGGCATCACGGGGCCCGCCGGCACCTATCAGGTGCTGAGCGACGCCCAAACGTGGATTTGCACGATCGGCATGGTGTTGGGTCGACTCGAAATCTTCAGCGTGCTCGTGCTGTTTACCGCCGCGTTCTGGCGCAAGTAAGGCCGCGGACGTTCAGTAGCGCCAGCTGCGAATATCAGCGCCCTTTGGCGCCGTCATCAGCATGCGCTCAGCCGCCCACGGCAACACCATCTGCACATAGCGCAACCGGGATTCGGCATTCGGCCGAGTGTGATCGCCGTTCCAGCAATGCTCATCGCGATCACCGTAGTCGATTACCGCATCAGCCGCCGGTTGGGCGCTACGCAGAAACTCCTCGACGACATACACGGCGTTGTTGAGATAGTAGTTGTCCATGTCGCCCGCGTAGATCCGCAGCTTGCCGCGCAACTTGGGCCCAAGCTTCGCCCAGTCGCGGCGCAGGATATGTCCGAGGTCGTAGTTATCGCGCCAATAGGCTGCGGTAACAGGATCGATTTCACCCGTCAGCCGGTCCCAAATGCGGCGCGGATAACCATCATCGCCAATGGGTGAATACACCGACTCCCATACGTCCGATTGGTCACCGGAGCGCCCTTTGGTGCCGAGGGCGTATTCCCAAAGATTATTTTCCTCGATGGTCGTATCGATATGGCCGAGCCAGTTGCGATGCGCCGGTCGAGGTGTGCGCTTGAATCGGTTCGGCATGTAGTAGGCGTTCTTGTCTTCGTAAATATTGACCGTCATGTAGTGACGAAAATCGATGGGGTCGGGACATGCGACCCAGGCACCGTTGTAGTCGTCCGGATAGAACATCTGCACAGCCATGGCGATCCAGCCACCCGTGCTACCGCCAAAGACAACTCGCGCCCAGCCTTCGCCGATGCCGCGGAATCGCTTTTCGATTTCCGGAATGAGCTCGTACTGGATCGCATCGCCGTACGGACCGTTGTTGGCGGAGTTCACACCATAGGAGTCGTCGTAGAACGGCGTTGGGTGTTGAATCTCGACCAGCAACATCCGCGGGAAGCCCTTACCCGTCCAGGCCTGGAACAGCTCCCACTCCAGTTGCTGCTGAATGCGGTTGTAGCCCTCAAGCTTGAAACGCTTGCTGTATTCAGCAGCGAGATTAGGATCGGGCGGCGATTCCCGCCAGCTCGATGGTTTCGCCGGGAAGTGCCCGTGATTGATGGCCAGCGGGTAGCGTGCCGCAGGGTGCTCGTTGAAACCCGCCGGCAAGGTAACGAACGCGGCCAAATACATGTCGCGACCCCAGAACTTCGACAATCGCTCGCTGCGGATGCGCACATACTTGACCCAGGGCGTTTCTTTGAAAGCCGCAACCGGCGGGATCTGCTCGCTGAGGGTCAGGCGCGGTGGCGGCGCTCCGTTCGCTGTGCTCCACACGCTGCCATTCCAGCGCAGGTTGAACGGCCTGGAATAGACATTGCCGGGCTTGTCACGCCATTGCTGACCCTCGCCCTTGTCAGGCGCGAGCTTCAAAACGCGCCCGTCGCCCATACGAAACGTTTCGTAGCGGTTGAGAAGCGCCTGCACTCGGTAGCTGCCCGGCGGCAGCTTCGAGAGTTGGCGAATGGGAAAACCGAAAGCGGCATCGTCCACCGCTCGTGAGGTGCCCGGGCGCCAGCCGTCGACATCGAGGCCGAAGAACGGGATGGCGTCCCCGTCCCAATTGACGAGCTCGCGCGGTTCACGCCCGGGCGATTGCTCGGCGGGCGCGAGGATCAGCAGCAGACGTCCATCTTGCGCGCCGTCACGAAAATTCGCCGGCAACTGCACCTCGAGTCCAGCAGCCTGCACGACTGCAGCGGCGCACCACAAGGCAACACTGGTCAAGGTTTTGATCAGGGTATTCATGCGCCGATACTAACGGTGGTCGTCGCCGTCTGCGTAATGTTGTTAGTGTTACTGTCGTTATCGGCAGTGATTTGCGGATCAGCCGCCCACGCGGCCGCCGACGCCACCGCCCAGACCCCCGCCCACTCGGGAGACACCGCCTCGACTATGGCAACGGCGCGCGGATCCCCTAGAATCGCGCACCTACCATGCACACTGCAGGTTCTTTCGAAGTCATCGTCGTCGGTGGCGGTCACGCTGGGACCGAGGCCGCGCTGGCGGCTGCGCGGATGGGTC
>JBJTBK010000157.1:0-25187 GCA_046091245.1 Nevskiaceae bacterium
ATAGCTGAACGCTTGCGGATCATCGGCGAGGATCGCCGTGCCGGTGGCAGGCACGTCGCCGAGACCGCCCGGACGGATGATGGTGTAGTCGAGCCCGCTGGTGCGCAGGTGTTGCTCGGCCTGATCTTTGAGTGCGATCACATCCTTCAGAAATCGACGCGACATCCGTGGCGCCGCTTCGTAGGAATTGCCGGTTCCGATCACGGTGATGAACACGAAGCGCTTGACTCCTGCAGCCTTGGCCGCATCGATCACATTACGGTTACCGATGTAATCGGGGCGCTTGTCTTGCTCACCACGCGTCGTGCCCAGCGTGGAAATGACGGCGGCGTAAGTGCCCGAGGCGAGCGCCGCGTTGACCGTGGCCGGATCGAGTGCATCGGCGATCACGGTGTTCACGCCCAATTTCTTGAGCTCGGCCGTCTTGGAGGTCGCGCGTACCGCGACCGTGACCGATTCGCCACGCTCGCGCAGCTGGCGCACGATCTCGAGCCCTGTGCCACGCGTACCGCCAAAGATCAGGATCGGACCACCCGGCGAGGTATAGGCGGAAGCGGGCCGCACGTTGATCGGATCGTGCGACGAACCACTCCACCAAAAGAGATAAGCGACCACCACGATTGCCAAGGTCAGCACCAGGCCACCCAGGAACTTGAGCACTCCGAGCAGGAACTTGAGCATGTGCAGATCCCCTTGAGGAAAATGAATGATTCGTCAGCGTGCGCCGGGCGGCGCGTATTGTTCGACCCACGCCCTGACGGTCTTGTACCAGAACAGCGAGTTTTGTGGCTTCAGGATCCAGTGGTTTTCGTCCGGGTAGTAGATCAGCCGCGACGGCACGCCGCGTTTTTGCAACGTGTTGAAGAGCTCGATGCCGTGATTCACCGGCACTCGCATATCGAGCTGGCCGTGAATGACGAGCGTCGGCGTGGCGAAATTACCCGCAGAGGTATGCGGCGAATAACGCGCGAATTCTTCGGGGCGCTCCCAAAATTCGAAGAACCGGTCGCGCTCGGCGCCATAGTCGGCGCCAATCTGCGTGAAATTGTTGTAGACCGCGGCGTGGGCGATCAGCGCCTTGAAAGGATGCGCGCGCCCGAGCAGCGTGCTGGCAAGGAAGCCGCCGTAACTGCCGCCGCCTGCGACCATGCGATTGGCATCGGCCCATGGCTGGGCTGCGAGCCACTCCGCAGCCTTGATGGTGTCTGCGTACGGTTTGCTGATGCGATCGGGATTGATCGAGTCCGCAAAGGCCTGACCGAAGCCGCTCGAGCCGTGGAAGTTATGCCAGGTGACCACGTAGCCCCAACTCGCGAACACCTGTGCGTTCCAGCGCCACTGCACGGCATCCTGGATGCCGTTGTGGGGTCCGCCGTGCAGCAACATGAATACCGGATATTTCTTTGACGGATCGAAGTCGGGCGGATAGACCACCCACATCTGAATGGGCGCGCCAGATGCACCTGAATAGGTCACGCTGTCGACGCGCCCCTGTGCGGTCGCGGTCAGCGTCGAATCATTGAAGTTCGACAGTTTGGTCGCAGCGCCGTTCGCAAGATCGAGTCGCACCAGGGTCGGCGGTTCGGAAAAACTTTGACGCAGCGCGACGGCAACGGGCTTCGCGCCGCCGGCGGCGGCGAGCGCCAGACTCGTGAAACTGCTGCTGCCGGTGATCGCGGTGGGGTTGCCCGGTTTTGTGACATCGAAGCGATAGACGCGATTGGTCGCGGCATCGTCGATCGCGCTGTAAATGGACTTGGAATCTGCTCGCCAAAGCAGATCGCCTGCCGACCGATCAAATTGACCGCTGAGGTCGCGACGCGAATCGTCGGCACGGTCGATCAGCAGCAGTCGAGCGCGGTCGGCATAGAACCCGGGAATGGCCTGCGCCGCATAGGCGAGCCACTTGCCATCAGGGCTGTAGGCAGGGCTGCCATCATCAGCTCGATTCGCCTCGGTGAGATTACGCGGTGGCTTGCAGCCGCAGGTGGCCACGCGGATGAGATCGTGGTTGGGTTCGACGCCACTGCTGTCGGTATCGGCGACGAAAACCGCTTCGGTACCGTCGGGGGAGATGTCGTAGGACGAAGCCGAATATTCGGACTTCGGCAAATGAAAACCTGACTGCCGCGTAATCGCGATCAACTCGCCGCCGGCGCGGGGGACCGAGAACAGGTGGGGTTCACGGTCGTCGAGGAAGCGGTCCCAATAAGAGATGGGCGCTCGATCCCATACTTTAGCGCTCATCTTGCTCTCGGCGCGCTCTTTCATGCGTGCCGCCTGATCCTCCCATTTCACGAGATCGATCCAGATCGCTGAGGCAAAGGCGATCCGACTGCCGTCGGCGAACCATTTCGGCGCGCTGACGCCTGTCGGTACGTCAGTCAGACGTCGTGCTTCACCGCCATCGACGGCGATCAAATAAAGCTGTGATTCCTTGTCGTCACCGCGCTTTGAAATGAAAGCGATCGTCGAGCCCTCGGGGCTGAAGCGCGGCGAGGAGTCGGCTGCCTTGTCGCTGGTCAGTTGGCGCGACCCTTTGCCATCGGTCGAAAACAGCCACAGATCGGTGGCGCTGCGATTTTCTTTGATATCGAAGCGCGTGACCGCCACCACCGCGAGCTTGCCGTCGGGGGAGATGTCGGCATCGCCGAGCCGCACCAGTGACCACATCCGCTCGGTCGACAGGCGTTCGCTGGCCGACGCGGTCTGCGCTGGCGCCGGTGCAACCGCTGCCAGCGACCACGCGAGCAGCGCAAACTGTGCAGCCAAATGGCGTGGCGAAAGTCTCGACATCATGAACGCGCTCCCTTGTAGTCTTTGAGGGCATTGATCAAAGCCGTATTCTCGGCGGTGCGGCCTAGCGAGATCCGACACCAGTCGGTCAGTGGCTCGAAAGGTCTGCCGACGTCGATGCCGCGAGTTTTCATCTGCGCGCGAAATTCGGTGATCGGCACACCGGTACGCACGAACAGGAAATTGCCCTGCGAGTCGCTGCACTCCATGCCGAGTTCGCGGCAGACCGCGGTGACACGCCGTCGATCCGCGATGATGTGCTCGCGCGACTGGGCAATGAATTCGGTATCACCCAGACTCGCCGTTGCCGCAGCGAGACCGAGCACATTGGGGCTGACCATTTCCAGACCACGCAATTTTTTGATGAGATCGGGTCGACCGATCGCATAACCGATGCGCAGTCCGGCAAGGCCGTGCACTTTTGAAAAGGTACGCAACACCACGAGGTTGGTATCGCCGCGCGCGAGATCGATCATGCTCTCAGTGACGCCCGGATCGACCAGATCCATATAGGCTTCATCGACCACCACGAGGGTGCGTGCGGCGAGCTCAACACAAAGTTCACGCAGCGCGGGGCCAGGGAGCACTGTGCCGGTCGGATTGTTCGGGTTACAAAGATAAACCAGCCCGGTACCCGCAGGCGTTGCCGCCGCGATGGCGCCAGCATCGTGACGCAGCTGGGCATCGAGCGGTACACGACGAATCGTCGCACCTTGTTTTTCGGCGAAGCTCATGAGCTGGGCGAAGGTCGGCCACGCGCAGGTCACGGTGCCGCGCGCGCCCCAACCGAGCGCAAGCATGTGCAGCAATTCCCCCGAGCCCGAGCCGAGGCAGACGCGCTCGCCCGGGACGTTCTCGCGTGCGGCGATCGCGGCAATCAGCCGCATGGCGTAATCCACGCCGTAGCGACAACCATCATTGATGGCGGCGGCCACGGCCTCGCGTGCTTTGGGACCTGGACCCCAAGGGTTTTCGTTGAAGCCGAGCCGCAACGGGAAGCGCAGCGGCGTCGTGTCATTGAACGTTGTGGTGCTTGCGTTGCCAAGCCCGGCTGCAGGCAGCAGCCCCGCACCGAACGCCAGCTGCAAAGCGAGTCGACGATCTACGCTGGTCATGCATTTTCTCCTGTCCGAATCTGTCGGCTGAATAGAGGAGCTCGGGCCAAAGGCTAGTGCATCGGTGGAGTCCCCGCCACCGCCTCATGCATACTGGCAGCCGATGGGTGGAGCGTAATCGCAATGTCGAGTCTTGGTGAAGGCAGGATCGTGGTGGGTACGGCGCGCGGTGAGCGCGGCGACGTCATTGATCTCGTGCGCCGCTGGTTCGACGCGAGCACTGCTCGCGATCTCGGCACGGCCGCAAGCCTCATGTCATCGACGGTGCGCATCACGATTTCGGGCGGTCACCGTTTCAACAGTCTCGCCGATTTCATGGCCTTTGGTGCCACGCGCTATCGCGATGTACGCAAGCAGTGCGACAGTTTTGAAGCCTGTGAGGCGGCTGGCGGATTCGCGGTTTATGTGCGCGGCGAAATGACCGGCAGTTGGCTCGATGGCACGGTGTTTTCGCGCGTGCGCTGGTGTGACCGTTTTCTGGTGCAGGGCGGGCGCATCGTCGATCTCGAGACCTGGAGCGATCTCGCCGAGACTCGCCTGCAACTTTGAGATTCTTGCTGCGGATGTTTTCATGACAGTGCAAAAACTCGATCGTTACGTAGCCTTGGCTTTGCAGGTGGATTGCGACGGTGTGCACCCCGATCGAGATCGCGAGAGCGCCGCAGCGCGCATGGCTCGTTCCATCGCCCGGATCGAGCAGGCCATCGCCGGCGCCAAACGCTGGATCGGTGCCGATCTCAAGCTCGTCGTATTACCCGAATACATCCTCTCCGGTCCGCCTTGGGGCGAGACCATTCCCGAATGGGCGGCCAAAGGTGCGATCGCTCCGGATGGCCCGGAATACGCAGGGCTCGCAGCCCTCGCGCAAAAGTACGGTGTTTTTTTGGCCGGCAATGGATACGAGACCGACGCACACTTTCCGGGTCTCTATTTTCAGGCCTGTTGGGTGTTCGACCCGGCAGGCCACCGCGTGCTGACCTACCGCCGACTGATCTCGATCTTCGCGCCGACACCGCATGATGTCTGGGACAAATATCTCGATATCTACGGGCTCGAGGGCGTGTTTCCGGTGGCCGACACCGCGATCGGCAAGTTGGCGGCGATTGCCTCCGAAGAAATCCTTTATCCGGAAATCGCCCGCGCGCATGCCATCCGTGGCGCCGAGGTTTTTTTGCACTCCACCAGCGAGGTGGCTTCGCCCAACCTCACCATCAAGCAAATCGCACGGCGCGCCCGCGCGCTCGAGAATCTTGCCTATGTGGTGTCGGCAAATACGGCGGCATTGCTCGGCATCGATGTTCCGGTCGACTCGAGCAACGGTTATTCCGACATCATCGATTACCACGGTAATCAGATGGTGCTCGCGGGCGCGGGCAACACCTCGGTGGCCTCCAGCTTCCTTGATCTGGCGGGGCTGCGTGCGTATCGCCGTCGACCCGCCATGGCCAACATGCTCTCGCGACAAGCGCTCGAAATGTTTGCCGAATCTTTTGCCACAGCCGATCTGCGCCGCCGTAATGGTTTGCTGCAGGGTGACAAGTTATTGATTCCTGATCGTGCCTATTTCCAGCAGCGTCAGGCCGATGCGATTACCCGCATGGTCGAGCGCGGTATTCTTTGACGGCGAGCGGTGACATGACCGACCATCAAGGGCAGTGGGCGGTCGAGAGTCTCGGTCGCGGCGTGTTTCTCTTCCGCTGGCATCCCGGCTTCTATCTCAGCTGTTTTGTGGTGGGGGATCGCGGTGTCACGGCGGTCGATCCGATCGATGATGCCGCTGCCGCGGGCTATCGCGAGGCGATCGCGAGCGTCACCAGCCTGCCGCTCACGCGCATCGTCTATTCGCACGATCATCGCGACCATATCTGCGGCGGTGCGACGCTGCGCGCCGGTTTCGATTGCGAAATCTGTGCGCATGAGTCGTGCCGTCACAGACTGGAGCAGCGCGGTGACACCGACATTCCACGGCCAACGCGCGATCTGGGTGATTGCGAGGTGATCGCCGACGGTGGCGCGCAGATCGAGTTTCGCTATGTGGGTCCCAACCACTCCAACTCCAACCTACTCCTGTTGTTGCCGACCGATCGTGGGCGCATGTTGGTGTGGGTGGACGGTGTGGAGCCGGGCGTGGCGCCTTATCGCAATCTTCCCGATACCGACTTCGGCGGTTATCTGAATTCTTTGGCGGCAGTCGAGAAACTCGATTTCGACCTCGTTTGCGGCGGCCACACCGGTCCTGATCATCGGCGCTGGGTCACCGACTATCACGATTACTTGCTGCGATTGCGCGACGCGACTGCGGTCGCCTTTCGTGCCGGCGGCGGCCAAATGCCGCGGCCCGACGAAGACGGCGTCGCCATGACCGAGCGCGTGCGCATCGAGGTGACGCAGGCGGCAGCAGATGCCATCGCTGATCGATATGGATCGTGGCGTGGTTTTGCGGCCTGGGCCCCGCAGACCGCCGATCGCATCCTCAGCTACCTCATCACCGGCAACTAGCCTCCGACGCACATGCCAAAGAAAGCCGTACACGAACGCTATGGCGAAGCGCGCGACGTGCTGCGCGTGATTGACGCGCCCGCCGAGATGCCCGAGGCTGGCGAGGTGGTGGTACGCATGGAGGCTGCGGCGATGCACATCGCCGATCTGCGGACCATTGCCGGCGCCGACACCTTTCGTTATCCGCTGCCGCGCACCCCGGGCTTCGAGGGTATCGGGCATGTCGTGCGCGTCGGTGAGGGCGTGAGTTCGCCGCGTATCGGTGAGCGGGTTTTCCCTGCGCTCGGCTGCGGCACATTTCGCGACGAGGTTCGCTGCCGAGCGGATGTCTGTCTGCCGGCGCCGGCGGGCGATGCACATCAGTTGAGTCTCTTGACCGTGAATGGCCCGACGGCTTGGGTGTTGCTCCAAGACTTCGTCGCGCTGAAGCCGGGCGATTGGCTGATCCAGAACGCAGCCAACGCGAGTTGTGGTCGATATCTCATCCGTTTGGCGCGTCGTCGCGGCATTCGCACCATCAACGTGGTGCGCCGGCCTCAGATGATCGACGAGCTGCACGAGCTCGGCGGGGATGTGGTTTTGCTTGACGGGCCGGATCTTGCGGCGCGCGTCGCCGCAGCGGTGGCGAACGCCCCGGTGAAACTCGGCATCGATGCCGTCTCGGGTGCGGCAACGCAGCGCATAGCCGAGTGTCTTGCCGCCGATACGCCCCTCGTCAGTTATGGCTCGATGAGCGGTGAGCGCTGTGAAATCGACTTTTATTTGATGTCTCGGCAGGGGATCGTTTTGCACGGTCTGAGTTTCGTGCGGCAGTTTCGCAGTCGTACGCCTGAGCAGGTGCGAGCCATGTACGCGGAGCTCGCCTCACTGATGGCGAGCGTACTCATGTTACCGTCCGGACAATGTACTGACAATAATGGTCGACAGGGGCCGCCAGCCCGTCCGGCGACCGCTTACGCGTAGAACGGATCGCCTTCCTTAGTGACCACATCAATCGGCTGCGGCAGGCTTACGAGTAGGGGCGCGGGGTCGATCTGCAGCGCCACACGCACCGCGTCTCCGTAGTGCGGCAGCTGTGTGAGTGCCGCGACGAAGCGCTGATAGAGCGACTCGGCGTTGAGTTCTTCGCCGCCGCGGCGCGCACCGCGGCCACCATCGAACCACGGCCATTGCAGCGCTTCATCGCGCAGGTGATGGAACAATCGCCACAGCTGTGTGCCGTCTCGATCGGGCAGCAACGGGGGCGCGTAGTGTTCTGCCAGCAGGTCGCGACGCGTAGCATCGAGCACGAGGCCGCCATCAAGGGTCAGGCGGCCCACTCGCGGGCCAGCAAGCTTCGCGAGTTGCAGGGCAAGAGGGCTCGCTAAACCCACGGCGTGAAGATCGAACTCGCTGATTCCTGAGCCCTCGATGCCGGCCAGCAGATGCGCGGCCCAGCTTTCGGGGCTGGCATCAGGCGGCAACGGATCGGAGAGGCCACACCCCGGTAGGTCTGGCGCCCACACGCGGCGTGTGCCGAGTTGCACAGTGGCGAACGCTGCGACATCGGCGGATGAACCCGGAGGTGCATGCAGCACGACTAACGCGCGACCCTCGCCACCCTCGCGGATCTGCAATTGCCGAGAGCCCAGCGAGAGATAACGTCGCGCGAGACCGAGCCCCGCAGGGTGTGCCCGGGTTGCCGAGGCACTCGCGGCAGTCGCACTCGCCGACGCTTTGGAGTAGCCAAACGCCTCGCGCACGGCGGCACGCCACGCTGCATCGTCCGCCGGCAGGCGTCGAACCGCCCCGCAGGGCGGCAGGAGTTGTTCGATCGCATCGAGGAAGCCAAACAACACATCATCCGCCCGCGCCATGACGGTGGTTGGTGTGGTGAGAGCGGCCACTGCGGGTCTTGCCGCGTAGCGCATGGCGGCCGAATACGCCATCGAGTAATTCGGGCCTGCCGCGAACAGATCGACCGCGTATTCGTGCAGTGCTTCGGGCGCAGGTTCGTCGGTGGGCATGCGCGCGGCGGGGCGAATGTCGAACCATGGGAAATAGCGATGCAGGTCGCGGATCTTGGTCCACTGCGTGGCGACGTACGCCCCCGTCATATCGGGCACGAAGGGACTCATGTAGCGCTCGATGAATGCATCGGGCGAAGGCTGCGGCGGGATGGAGATGCCATCGAGCAGCAGATGACCGATGAGTTCCGGGTGGCGCACCGCGCACGCGACCGCAATCTTTGAGCTGGTGTGAAAGGCGTAAACCGTTGCGCCCGTCAAACCGAGCGCGCGCAGTGCGGCCGCGAGCGCATCGGCGAAATCTTCGATCTCCGGGCGCGGTGTGGTGGGCAGCGGGTCGGAATGTCCGTATCCCGGCGTGTCGAGCGCATACACCGTGAACGCATCGCTGAAGTGCTGCAGCGATCGAGCATGCAGAAGTGAGGAGCGAGGGCTGTCGTGCAGCATCACCACGGCGGGTCCGCTGCCGCAAACGCGGTAGTGCAGGTGGCGACCGTCCACGAGGACGAAGCCGCGGCGTGGAGTGCGGACGTTGGGCATCATGGGACAAACTCCACGGTGAGAGATTCGGGCGTGCGCAGCAGCTTCACAAAATCTCCATCGCTACCTGATCGAGGTCCGCCGTGCACGATGCCCGCCGGGCGCCAAAAATAACCACCCGGTTCGTGGTTGAACACCGTCTCGCCGCTCTCGAGACGCTCGATGAGTCGGTAGCGGCCCTGCACGATGTAGCCCTCTTCCACGGTTCGATGTCGCTCGAAGGGCAGTGCGAGATCAGCACCGGCGCGTAGCAGCCAAGTGCGCTGACCGGTGGACGGCACGCTCAGCAAGTCGCGCACTTCGAGCGCCAGCGACCGGCCGGTGTCGCGCGCGGCGATCACTCCGCTGCGCCAGTCGGCAGATGTCGTGGTCACGGTGCGCAGCGTTGCACCATCGGTGGGGCGTGGTTGATCGGCATACGCGAGGATGGTGGCGCCGCAAGGGCTTGTCATGCTGAGCGCCACGCTGGCGGGCACGTGCACGTAGCCCCACTCGGTCAGCGTCGTGTCGGCGATCGTCAGTTCGCCCGTCAACACGAATATCTCCAAGGTGTACGCACTCGGCGAAGGCCCGCTGATCGTCCAGCCTGCCGGTAGATCCAACTCGGCGACGTACTCGCCCCTCGGATGGCGATGAATGAGGCGAACCGAGGCCTCGCCCCATTCGGCAAGGCGAACGGGGGCCACGGCGGCGGCTGAACTGACGATGGTCATGGTGGTATCTCCGCGCGTGCTCAACGCCCCGCCTTTACGGTAAGGTGTCGTGCATGGTCGAAGTCTATCCAATGCTGCAGTTCACGCACATTCTGCTGTTCGTGTATTGGCTGGGTGCGGACCTCGGCGTGTTCATGGCTTCGCATTATGTCGCGAGGTCTGATCTGCAGACCGACGAACGCGCACGGTTCCTGGCGTTGCTGGTGTCGCTCGACATGGGGCCGCGAACGGCGCTCGTGCTCATGATCCCGACGGGCTCGGTGATGATCTGGCTCGCGGGCTGGTTGCCACTGACGGGCATCGCCACCGTCATGATCGTCGGCGTATCGACCGGGTGGCTCGCGCTGGTGTGGTTCCTGCATCGCCGCAGCGCCGCCAACACGTTATGGCGAACGCTCGATCTCAGTGCGCGTCTCGTGGTGGTGAGTGCAATGTTCTCTCTCGGCGCGCTCATCATCACCGGCACCGTCGTCAGCGGCCCGCTGTGGCTCGGCGTCAAGTTCATGGCCTATGCGGCAGCGGTGCTCTGTGGGCTTTTGTTGCGCGGTGTGCTCCGAACCTGGGCCACCGGGTTTGGCGAACTTCGCGACCCGCTAACGCTGCAACAAGGCAATGCGCGCATCGCACACGCCAAACGGATCTCGACCCGCTACGCGATGCTGTTGTGGGCGTGCGTACTCATCGCGGCGTTTTGCGGCGTCGTAAAACCTGTGCTGTAGTGTGGCCGGAGCAATCAGGGGGTCGACCCATGCGGGCGCATATCGAGTTCATCCAGTCGCAGTGGCTGCCTTGGGACGAGACCGTGTTGGCTGATGCTCGGCCTGGTGCTGCGGCGCGAGTGCTAAGCCACGATCCTGCCGACGGCGCCTGCAGTCTGATAGTGCGATATCCCGCGGGTTACTCGCGCGGCCCGGACTGTATCGACGCGGATGAAGAGTTCATCGTGCTCGCCGGATCGATCGAGATCGATGGCGTGAGGTACGGTCGGCACGACTACGCGCACTTGCCGCGGGGTCTGCCGCGCTCGGGTCTGCACAGTTCGGGCGGTGCCGAAGTGCTCACGTTCTGGTCCTCGCATCCGGTGGCGCGCGCGCCGCGCGCGGGCGATGTTGTCGATACGGCCCGGCTCGTACGGCGTATCGACACGCGATCCATGGAGGGTATGACCGGGCCGCGCAAGCACATGCGCAGCGAGGGGTTCTCGCATGGCGGCACGGTGCACAAGCTCTTGTTCGATGATCCGCTGACGCAGGATAAGACTTGGATCGCAGGGCTACCGCCGTATTGGTCCTGCAACGTGGTCGAGCGTCATCCGGTGTGCGAGGAGGAGTTCGCGCTGGCCGGCGACATTCATATGCCGAACGGTGTGATGCTCGAGGGCGCTTATTTTTGGCGTCCCGCTGACGTGCCGCATGGCCCGTTCGGCACCGTGGGTGGAACGATTCACTTGTGTCGCGGCAAGGGTGGCGTGTACTCCACGCGCTTCGAGCCGGCGCCCAATCCGCCGCGTTGGGATCCGCCTTACAGACCGGTCGGGCCGCCCGAGGTGTTGCGCTGGGTGCCGGCGGAGGCGTTGCGCCACGCTGATTTCCCCGCGAGCAACGCGTCATAGATGCGCTGCGATTCTCCGCCCACTTTGCGGATCAGTTTTTCGTAGGAGGGTCGCGCGGCAGCGCGCCAGGTCTCGCGCTCAAGGGCGGTGGGCGTGTAAACCTCGACGCCCATCGTCGGCAGACTCGCGAGCAAGTTGGCAGCCCGCGCTCGTTGCCGTCGTCGCGCTTCGGCGATGTCGCCCAAGCCTTTTGCATACGCCGCTTGCTCGGCGGCATCCAGAGATTGGAACCACTTTTCGCTGATCAACGTGACGCCCATGTCGTAGCTGTGACGAGTCAGGATGAAGTTGGGCGCCACCTTCGGAATTCCGGAGAGCGAGTACATGATCGTCGAGGTCACACCCGCATCGATCAGCCCTGTTTGCAGCGCCGGTAGCACATCGGAGAAGGGCAGAGTGATCATGTCGGCGCCGATTTCTTCGATCAGCGCCTGCGAGGCGACCGAGGTCGAGGCGCGAATCCGCACGCCACGCGCTTCGCTCGGCGTACGCAGGGGGGCGCGACCGTACATCGACACCCAACCCACATCGCTCCATTGGACGAGGCGTAACCCCTTTGCTGCGAACAGTCTGCGAAACGGCTCGAGCATATAGCGGTCCATGACAAAGTCGACTTCTTCGACCGAGTCATAGAAAAACGGCAGTGACAGGATGGCGATCTCGGGTACGAGGGTGGCGACGCCTGCGAACGAACCCCCTGCGAATTGAATGCGCCCGCGGCGCATGGCGGCGAAGGTGGATTCCTCGGGCCCGGTCTCGCCGCGGATCAGCAAACGAACATCGTTACTGGGCAACTCTCGCTCAACCCGCGCCTCGAACTCCAGCCATAACTCCTCGTCCACCGACTTCGGTAACGAAAACGCCCCGGCGTATACCACCCGGCGACGTGGGCCATCGTTGGCGCAGGAGGCGGCGATGGCGGCAGGCGGTACGACAACGAGATTTTGGAGAAAGCGTCGGCGGTGCATGATCGTCGATGACTATGCCTAGACCCCGAGGGGGCCGCAACCGCCATCACTCGCCACGACGGCGCGGTGTGTCATGGCGCGGCCGTGTACACTCGAGTCGATGTCGCCGCCCGCCGTGATCCGCCTGCTCGACACCCTTCGTCGCGCCGAACTGCTCGTGACGTTCACGGCATTCACCGTACTGACGGTGGTGATATTCATTGACGTTGTGATTCGTGAAGTCTCGGGTACAGGAATCACCTGGGCGCGGGAGATCGGTGTCTACGCCAATGTCGTCGTCACGCTGATCGGCATCGGCCTTGCTTCCGATGCGGGGGCGCATCTGCGACCGCGGTTCGCGGACCGCTGGCTGCCGGCCGCGTGGGATCCGCTGCTCGTGCGGGTCGGCGAGACGCTGACCGCCGTGTTTTGTTTAGCCTTTGCCTGGATCGCGCTACGTGTCGTGCTCGAGACGCGCGAACTCGACGAGCGCTCGGTGGTGTTGCGGATGATCGTCTGGCCGATCCAGGCGACGCTGCCGATAGCCTTTGTGCTGTGCGCGCTGCGCCATGCGGTGTATGCGTCTTGGCCGGTGTTGGCGCCCGCGCCGCGTGATGAGGCGACACCGCCATGATGGTTCTGGGTCTGCTGGGCGTCGTGTTGCTGCTGCTGATCCTGCGGCAAAACCTGATGGTCGTGCTCGGTTGCGCGGCGGCCTATGCCTATCTCGTGTGGGGCGACGGCGTACTCGAGTACATCGTGATCGATGGGTGGGATGCACTCAATCGTGACGTATTGCTGTCGATACCGCTCTACCTGCTCGCCGGCAACATCATGGCAGGCGGCGCGATCGCACCGCGACTCGTGCGGCTGATGCGGGCGGTGACCGGGCCCATCCCGGGAGGTCTCGCCATCGCGACCGTGCTCTCCTGCGGCTTGTTCGCAGCGATCGTAGGCTCAAGCATCGTTACGCTACTCGCCGTCGGCAGCATCATGTATCCGGCGCTGCTGCAGGCGGGTTACAGTCGATCGTTCTCGCTTGGCATCATCTGCGCGGGCGGCACGCTCGGCATCATCATTCCGCCGAGTATCCCGTTGATCCTCTACGGCGTGATCACCAGCACCTCGATCGCCGACCTGTTTCTGGCGGGTATTGGTCCGGGTCTGCTGTTGATCGCACTGTTTGCGGTGTACTCGATCGCCATGAACTGGCGTCGCCGGTTGCCGGGCTGGGATCTGGCCGAGCTTGGTGCCGCTTTTCGAGCGGGTGCCTGGTCGTTGATGTTGCCGTTGATTATTTTGGGTGGCATCTACAGCGGCTATTTCACAGCGACCGAGTCGGCGGCCGTGGCGCTCGTGTATGCGATCTTCGTCGAGATGGTGGTGCATCGCGAGCTCGAGTGGCGCGGCCTGTTTCGCATCACCGGCGAAACCACTCGACTGCTCGGGTCTCTGTTTCCCGTGCTGATGATGGCGTTATCGCTGAACGTCTTTCTCTCCTATCAGCAGGTGCCGGGCCAGATCGTCACCGTACTCAACGACTGGTTCCAGGGTCCGACGAGTTTTCTGATCGTCACCAACCTGTTGCTGCTCGCGGTCGGGATGGTGATGGACATCGGCTCGGCCATCCTGATCCTCGCGCCTATCCTGCAGCCGATCGCCGAGGCACAGGGTATCGATCCGGTGCACTTTGGCATCATGATGACGGTCAATCTCGAGATCGGTTATCTGACGCCGCCAATGGGACTCAATCTCATCGTCGCGATGGGTGCCTTCCGAGTGGACTTTCAGACGGTGGTACGCGCCGTGCTGCCGTTCATTGCGCTGATGCTCGGCGCGTTGGTGGTCGTGGCGGCGGTGCCGCGGCTGTCATTATTCACGCTCAATTGAGCGTCCGCACTCCATGCCTTTTTCACACAGATACCTGCCATGACATTGTTTCGTACAGCGTTCTTACTGACGGCTCTCGCCCTCGTGGCCACTCCGCTGAGTGCGCAACAGAACGGCACCTACACGACCGGGATGGGGTACACGATCGAGGTCAGCTTCAACGGCATCAGCTACACCATGGAAGTGGGTGATGGCGACACGCTCATCGCCAACAAGCCGGGCGCACCGCGTGAAAACGGCACGGAGCTGCGTCTCGTGGGCTCAGCCGATGCCGCAGACCCCGTCGACGAAGATGAAGCCGAGCGGATGCTGGGGGTCGCCCAGCAATATCTCGCTCGCGTGCAGTCGGCACGCGCCCTGCGTCAGATCGCCGTGTCCTCGAGCAATCCGTGCAACGATGCTATTCCCGATGCCATTTGGAACGAGGCAAACTAAAGCCATGAACAGCCCCACCGTATCCGCGACCGATACCTCCCTCAGCCGCTCGCTGCGGCCAAGGCACATGTTCATGATCACCATCGGCGGCATCATCGGTGCCGGCCTCTTTGTCAGTAGCAGCGCGGCGATCGCCGTCACGGGCCCCGCCGTGGTGCTGACTTATCTGCTGACCGGCATCTTGCTGCTGATGGTGATGCGCATGCTCGGCGAGATGGCCGTGAGTCACCCTGAGGTGCGCTCGTTCACCGAGTTCGCGCGGCTGGGGCTTGGTCAGTGGGCAGGCTTTTCGGTCGGCTGGCTGTACTGGTTTTTCTGGGTGGTGGTGATCCCGATCGAGGTGATCGCCGCCGCCAATATCCTTGCCGAACTCGGGCTGACCGTGCCGACGTGGCAATCCGGGCTCGTGTTGATGGTGGCGATGACGGCCGTCAATCTCACCTCCGCGCGATCCTTCGGTGAGTTCGAGTTCTGGTTCTCCTCCATCAAGGTGAGCGCGATCATTGCCTTCATTCTGGTGTCAGCAGCCTACGTGGCGGGCCTTTATGGGGACGCATCACCAGGGCTGACCCACCTCACCGCTCACGGCGGCTTTGCGCCGAACGGCACGCTCGTGATCATCGCGACCGTCACCACCGTGATCTTCTCGATGATGGGCACGGAGGTCGTGACCATCGCCGCAGCCGAGTCCGCTGAGCCTGCGAAATCAGTCGCTCGCATGACCACCACGATCATCGGCCGCATCATGCTGTTTTATGTGGGCTCGTTGATCATGATCGTCGCGGTGGTGCCGTGGAACAGCGTCGTGCCCGGTCAGTCGCCGTTCACTGCAGCGCTCGATGCGATGAAGATCCCTTATGCGAGCACCATCATGAGCGTGGTGATCCTTACCGCCGTGTTGTCGTGCCTCAACTCCTGCTACTACATCTGCTCGCGAGTGCTGTTCGTGTTGGCCGAGAAGGGCGATGCGCCGCGTTGGCTCGTCAAGCTCAATGTGCGCCGCGTACCCTCGCGCTCAGTGATGCTCGGCAGTGTGGCGGGACTACTGGGTGTGATCGCGCAGTACTACTCGCCGGATGGTCTATTCGCGTTTCTGGTCAACGCCTCGGGTGCGTTGATCCTCGTGATCTATCTGTCGATGGTGGTGTCGCACGTGCGCCTGCGGCGTCAGGCGATTGCCGCCAATGTGCCGCTGGCGATGCCGATGTGGTGGTTCCCGTGGTTGAGCTACGCCACGATGGCGGCCATCGCTGCCGTGCTGCTGGCGATGGCCTTGACCCCGGCGCTGCAGACGCAGTTTTGGACCGGGGCGCTGTCGATTGCGGTGGCGCTGGGCGCCTATGCCGTGGTGGCCCGACGACGCTCGAGGGCTGACTAAACTCCAGTCGATTGCAAAATAGTCGCGACTTTTCTCCAGTTGGCTGCAAAATAGTCATGTCGACGGGTATCCGTTGTTGGGTATCGGGCTTGTCCAAAAAGGGGCGTCAATGAATATTCAAGGATTGAGAACGTGGTTGTTGGCATCGGTGTGCCTGGCTTTGATGCCAGCGGGCGCGGCGCTGGGCGCCTCGACCGACCAGGTGTTGCAGGAGGTCGTCGCGGGCGAGTGGCGCTCCGCGGATGACAAGGCGCGTGATGCCGCGCGCAAGCCCATCGAGAACCTGCAGTTCTGGGGCCTGAAGCCCGGGGCGAGCATCCTCGAGGTGCAGCCGGGTGGTGGCTGGTGGACGCGGATCCTTGCGCCGTACGCCGCTCGGACCAACGGCCGTTACGCCGCGACCGCGGCGGATCTCGGCAATCCGTCGTTGTCTGAGGCGGCACGCAAGTCGCGCGCGGATTTTGCAGCGCGTTATGCCGACGAGAAGATTTACGGCAAGGTCGATCTCGTGAATTGGAGTGCGACCGCGGCGCCGCTTGCCGAGGGCAGCTATGACTTCAGTCTCGTCTCGCGGGCGATCCACGGCTGGATGCGCGTTGACGGGCTGACGGATCGTTACTTCGCTGAGCTCGCTCGTTCGCTGAAGCCAGGTGGCGTGCTTGCGATCGAGCAGCATCGTGGCAACCCCGGTCCGCAGGATCCGAAGGCCGCGAGTGGTTACGTGACTGAAGCGTTTGTGATCGATGCGGCGAAAAAAGTCGGCCTCACGCTGGCGGTACGCTCTGAGCTCAATGCCAACGCCAAAGATACGAAGGATCACCCCTTCGGTGTTTGGACGCTGCCGCCGACCCGCATCACTGTGCCGTATGGTTCGGGCACGGCACCGGATCCGACCTTCGATCGCACCAAGTACGCTGCGATCGGCGAATCGGATCGCATGACGCTGCGCTTCGTGAGGGCAGCACGCTAAGGCGATCAACCGCGCACCGGTAGGGCAACCTTGCGTGCCGGTTGCGCGGCCTCAGTTGCGGCGAATCACGATCTTGCTGACGTGCTCGCCGCTCGCCAGATAAGCCAGGGCTTGCGCCGCTTCATCGAACGCGAATACGCGGTCGATGTGCGGCGTGAGTCCGTTCGCCACACTCGCGCGCAGTAGATCCTCGAGATTGCGGCGGCTGCCCGAGGTGATGCCCTTGAGTATCACGTTGTTGAGGATCAATGGCCCGAGATTGGGCGGCGCTGGCGCGGGACCGCCGAGGGCCCCGAGCAGGCCCACTCGCGCATTTGGTGCGCAGGCCGCCAAAGATTGTGAGAGGGTCGAAGCACCCACCGTCTCGACTACGATGTCGACACCACGACCGCCGTTGGCGGCGCGCACGGCCTCGTGCCAGGCGGGTTGCGTGCGGTAGTTGACGGTGATGTCGGCGCCGAGCTTGCGGCAGAGCGCAAGTTTCTCATCGCTCGAGGAGGTAAGAGCGACCCGAGCCCCGCACATCTTCGCGATCTGCAGTGCGAGCACTGCCACCCCGCCGGTGCCGAGAGTGAGTACCGTATCGCCCGCCTTGATGCGGCCCAAGGTTTCGAGTACCGCCCAGGCCGTGATGCCTGCTGCGCCGAGTGCGGCGGCCGACTCGAAGGAGAGGCTCTCCGGAAGCCGCACCAGCGAACTCGCGGGTAGGACGATGCGCTCGGCGAGCCAACCATCGCGGGTATTGCCCGCATCAGCGGCGAAGATGACCGGGTCGTAGTCGCCATCAGTCCAGAGTGTGAAGTGCGGCGCCGTCACGCGCTCGCCGAGCTTCAGGCCTGTGACCCCCGGCCCTATTTCAACGACGACGCCTGCGCCATCGCCCACCGGAATACGCTCGGCGGGTTTACGCACACCATAACGACCCGCGAGGATGTCGAGGTCGCGATGATTGAGCGACGCGGCGCGCATCTCCACCACCACTTCGCCAGCGCCGGCCGCCGGGGCGGGGCGTTGGATGCGTCCGAGCGACCCCAAACCTTGTTGCGTGCCGATCTGGTAGGCGCGCATCGTCGTCGCGGTGCCGCTGCCCCTTGCGGCGCCGCTGCCGAATGTGGCCGCGCCGCTGAGAGCCGCGGCCGTCGTGGCCACCGCCAACCGTCGCTGGTGGTCAATGTTTTCCATGTGCGATCCTAGTGCGATGACCAAGCCGATGACAACTGAACGCTGTGCCTCACTCGCCGTGTTTTATGACGGCGCGTGTCCACTGTGTCAACGGGAGATCGCGCTCTATCGAGACCTGCCCGCGACGGCCCCGGTAGAGTTCGTCGATATCAGTAACCCGGCACAAGCCGTACCCGAGGGGCAGTCGCGCGAAGCGTGGCTCGCGCGCTTTCACGTGCAGCATGCCGATGGGCGTATCGAGAGCGGAGCGCGTGCGTTCCTCGCGCTGTGGGCGCGATTGCCGTATTGGCGCTGGCTCGCGCGGTTGGGTGCATTGCCGGGTGTGGCGGCGTTGCTTGAGCTGATGTATCGCGGCTTTCTTCGCGTGCGACCAACGATGCAACGGCTGGCGGTACGGCGCTGGGGAGGGCGAGCATGAGCAGTAATGACCGATCGGCTTGGGCGCTCGCGGCCTGCAGCGTGCTGCTTGCATCTTGGGCGATGGCGCAGTCGCAGTCGCCGCCGCAACTCAGCAGCCACTCCACTGCCGAGGTCGTGGCAGCGATGACGCCTGAGGAAAAAATCGGGCTCGTGGTTGGCACCGGCATGCCTATCGGGGGCTTACCGTTGCCGCCGGAGATGCAGGGGCCGGGCACGGGCGATGTGAGTTCGCGAGTGCTCGGCGCCTCAGGGATGTCGATGGCGATCCCGCGCCTTGGAATTCCCTCGGTAGTGTTTGCCGATGGACCGGCCGGGGTGCGCATTGCACCGCGGAGGCCCAACGACCCGCGGAGCTACTACGCCACCGCTTTTCCGTCGGCGACGACGCTCGCCTCGAGCTGGGATACCGCGCTCATCGAGCGCGTGGGTGCCGCGATGGGCGAGGAGGCGCGCGAGTACGGCATCGGCGTGTTGCTCGCTCCGGCCATGAACCTGCACCGCAATCCTTTGGGCGGTCGCAATTTCGAGTACTACTCGGAGGACCCGGTGTTGTCGGGGCGGCTCGCGGTGGCAGCCGTGCGCGGCATTCAATCGCAAGGCGTGGGTGCAACACCCAAACATTTCGTCGCCAACGATCACGAGTGGAACCGCTACACGCTCGATGTGCAGGTGGGTGCGCGGGCACTGCACGAGCTCTACCTTCGCCCCTTCGAGATCGTCGTTCGCGAAGCCAAGCCTTGGGCACTGATGTCCTCGTACAACAAGCTCAACGGCCGCTTCACTTCCGAGAGCCCGGCGCTGCTGACCGACCTATTGCAGCAGCAGTGGGGTTTCGATGGCGTGGTGATGACGGATTGGTACGCCGGAACGAACCCGCTCGCGCAGATGCAGGCGGGTAATCATTTACTGATGCCGGGGACGGCGGTGCAGCATGCCGCGCTGTCGAAGGCGGTGAGCGAGGGTCGGCTTGATTCGGCGACGCTCGATCGTAACGTGACTGCCCTGCTCGAACTCATCCGTCGCACACCTGTGTTCCGCGGTCACGCGCCCTCGGGCGCGCCCGATCTAGCGGGGCATTCGAGGCTCGCGCGCGAGGCGGCAGCGGCCGGGCTGGTGTTGCTCCAGAATCGAGCGGCCTTGCCGCTCGCGGGTACGGCGCGCGTGGCGCTGTTTGGCAACGCGGGCTACGACACCGTGATCGGCGGCAGCGGCAGCGGCGATGTGTATCGGGCCTACTCGATTTCGATCGCGCAGGGTTTGAAAGCGGCCGGCGTCGCGCTCGATGCCACACTGGCCGAGGGTTACGAGCGATTCATTGCGCAGGAGCGTGCGCGTCAGCCGCCACGCCAACCGTTGGCGCCGCGCAAACCCATCGCCGAGCGCTCGGCCGAGCTGTCTGAAATCAGCATGGCGGCGGCCGAGGCAGACGTGGCGATGGTCGTCATCGGTCGTGACGCTGGGGAGTTTGCCGATCGTCGATTGACTGACGACTTTTTGCTGCGACCGGTCGAGAGAACCTTGCTCGAGTCGGTGACGCGTGAGTTTCGTGCGCGCGGCAAAAAAATCATCGTGATCCTGAACGTCGGCGCGGTGATGGAAACAGCCAGTTGGCGCGCTTTGCCCGATGCCATCCTGCTGTGCGGACTGCTGGGGCAGGAGGCAGGCCATGCCATCGCCGATGTATTGACGGGCGCGATCGCTCCGTCCGGGCGACTGGCCACCACCTTCCCCAAGCGCTGGGAGGATGTGCCTTCGTCGGCCAATTTCCCGGGCAAGACGCTGCTCGGCCCTGACCCCGCCGCGGGCGGCTTGCTGGCGAGTGTCGATCGGGCGGCCGAGGTGAGCTATGACGATGATCTTTGGGTGGGCTACCGGCACTACACCTCACGCGATGTGCCGGTCGTGTATCCATTCGGTCACGGTCTGTCGTACACACAGTTTCGGTATTCGGATCTCACCGTGTCGGCCCCGCAAGCCGATGGCAGCGTAGCGGTGCAACTTCGTGTCACCAATACGGGCAAGGTGGCGGCGCGCGAAGTGGTACAGCTTTACCTCTCGTCACCGGTCTCGTCACCTCGGGCGAATCGTCCGCGCCTCGAGTTACGCGGCTTCACGAAAACTGCTTTGCTGCGCGCCGGCGAGTCGACCCTCGTTCGCTTAGTGCTTGAGGCGCGTGATTTGGCCCACTTCGATGAGTCGAGTCTCGCCTGGCGTGTGGAGCCGGGTCGCTACACGGTCCACGTGGGCGCCTCCGCGGAGGACATTCGCCAGCAACGGAGTTTTCGATATCGGCCGAGTCGTTAGCGCGAGACCCGCGGCCAAAAATATAACTCGCCGGTGGGGTTGCCGAAGAGCAACTTCCCGCTCAGATCGTAGCCGCGCTCGAGTTGACCCACACCGCGCTCACTGAAGAGTGTTTGTCCCTCGATACGGCGTTGATCGCCGCGCTTGCCCGTGATCACGCACGTGGCCGGATCGATCACGCCGAGAAAACCCTCCGCCGTGCGCCGCCACCGGGTCTCACACCCCGGTTCCATCGATGCTTGCGTCGTGAGCGCGCCCTTGCGAAGTAACGAGGGGTCAGCGATCAAGCCTGCTGCCGCTTTGGGATCGGTAAACGACAGCGCTTGCATGAGGAGCGGCAGGCGGGAGTGGGCGTCGAACTGGTACAGACGCTGTCGATACAGCTCGCCGTCCGGCCCGTCATGGCGCATCTCCGAGTAGAACGCGAGTGTGTTCGCGGTGCTGCTCTCGATGCGGCGGATGCGCAGATGAATCGGTCGCCCTTCGCGAGCCCCATCGCTCGGTGCCGACTGATAGTCGCCGACCATCGATTGCACGAGTTCATTCAAGTCGGGGCTGAGCGTACTCGGTCGATGTACGCAAGCACCGAGCTGCGTGACCATCGCCAGCAGCGCGATGGCGACCAGTGCCGAAGCCGATCCCCGCGGCGTTGACGCCGCGCTTCGCCTGTTCACGGGTTGCACTCAGGCCGTCGTGATGCCCTGCTTGGCAATGGGCAGCGAGCGCAGTCGTTTGCCGGTGGCGGCAAAGATCGCGTTCGCCAACGCGGGGCCGACGACCGCCGTTCCGGGCTCGCCGATGCCGCCCGGTGCTTCGCTGCTCTCGAGCAGATGCACATCGATGCGTGGTGCCTCGGGCAGGCGCAACATGCGATAGGTGTCGAAGTTGCGCTGCTGCACTTGGCCGCGCTCGAGGGTGATGTCGCCCCACAGCGCCGCCGTGAGACCGAAGAGGATGCTGCCCTCGACCTGCTGATCGACGATGTTGGGGTTGACCATCTGCCCGCAGTCGACCGCACAGGTGATGCGATGCAAGGTGAGCGCGCCATCCTTCATGGAAATCTCGACGACCTGCGCCATGTAGGTGCCATAGCCTTCCATGAGGGCAATGCCCTGATGATGCCCGGCAGGAGCCTTGCCCCACCCGGCGCGGTTCGCCGCTTCATCCAGCACGCGCTTGAAGCGCGGCTGCTTGGCGAGCAGTGCAGCCCGAAACTCGTACGGATCTTTGCCCGCTGTAGTGGCGAGTTCGTCCATGAAGCTTTCGGCGACAAAGCAATTGAGCGCGTGACTGACCGAGCGCCAGTAGCCGACATCGACACCGACTTCCTCGCGGTTGTAGTTCACTGCGACATTCGGCACATCGTAGGGATAGTTGGTGGCCGCTTCGATCGCGAAGGGGTCGATGGCCGTCGCGACCACCGGCGGGAACATGCGCGCGGTGATGGAAGGTCCGGTGAGATCGAGTTTCCAGGCGATGAGTTTGCCTGCGGCATCGAAGCCTGCCGCGACGGTATCGAATGCCGGTGGGCGATAGGTGTCGTGCGTCATGTCCTGCTCGCGACTCCAGATCACCTTCACGGGCTTGCCCACGGCTTTGGAGGCGACCATCGCCGCGGCAATGAAATCGACCTCGAGGCGACGACCAAAACCACCGCCGAGCAGCGTGGTGTGGACATTGACCTGCTCGGGCTTCAGACCGACCACCGCCGCGGCCGTGGCCTGCGCGATGGTTTGGGTTTGCGTCGGAGCGTAGACGTCGGCGGCGTCGGCGCGGACGTCGGCCGTGCAGCACTGGGGCTCGAGCGTGGCATGCGCCAGCATGGGCAACTCGTACGTCGCGCGGACCACTTTCGCGGCACTCTTGAGCGCAGCCGCCGCGTTGCCATCGCTGCGCGCCGCACGGCCCGTGCGGCTTGTGGCTTTCTTGAGGCGCGCACGGATCGCCGCGTTATGGAGTGCGGCGTTGGTTCACCCATCCCATTCGACATTCACGGTGGCGAGCGCCTTCTGTGCTTGCCAGTAGTGGTCGGCCACGACCACCACGCCGTTGTCGGTGCCGACGACGTCCTTCACGCCCGGCATCGCCTTGGCGGCGGTGGCGTCGAAGCTTGCGAGTTTGCCGCCGAGGGTTGGGCATTGCGCGAACGCGCCGTGCAGCATGCCGGGCAACTTGACGTCGATGCCGTAGATCGCGCTGCCATCGAGCTTGCTCGCAGTGTCGATGCGCTTGGCGGGTTTGCCGACGAGTGTGAACTCTTTGGCAGGCTTGAGAGTGACATCCGTGGGCACCGGGAGCTTTGCTGCCGCCTCGGCGAGTTCACCGAAGCTGAGGCGCTTGCGGCCGTTGACCACCGCACCGGCATCGACCTTGAGCGTGTCGGGCGCCACGCCCCACTGTGTGGCAGCGGCTTGGATCAGCATGCTGCGGGCCTGCGCGCCGGCTTTGCGCAGCTTCTCCCAGCCGTCGCGCACGCTCGTGCTGCCGCCGGTGATCTGCGCACCGAGCAGGTTGTTGGTGTAGACCGCACCCACGGGCGCTGCATCGACACGAATCGCCTCGAGGGCGACGCCGAGTTCCTCGGCCAGCAACTGCGTCAGAGCGGTGTACACGCCCTGACCCATTTCGGATTTGTCGACGAGCACGGTGATGGCGTTGTCGCCGGCGATGCGCAGCCATGCCACCGGTTGCCCGCCGGCACCGAGAGCAGCAGGTTTGCTGCAGCCACTGAGGCTGATGCCGAGCACGAGCCCGCCGCCTGCCAGCACCCCGAGTTTGAGAAAGTCGCGACGCGTGTTGTGTGTGAGCGATTGGACTTCGGCGTTCATCACGCATTCTCCTTCTTGAGCAGTTCCGCGGCGCGGTGCACAGCCTTGCGGATCCGGCCGTAGGTGCCACAGCGGCAGATGTTGCCGGCCATTGCCGTATCGATATCGGCATCGGTGGGCGTCGGGTTCTGGGCGAGCAGGGCCGCGGCCGACATCAATTGCCCTGACTGGCAGTAGCCGCACTGCGGCACATCGAGTTCCAGCCAGGCTTGCTGCACGACATGCGAGCGATCGGTCGAGAGGCCTTCGATGGTCGTGATCTTGCGCGTACCGACATCGGCGAGTGCTACCTGACACGATCGAGCCGGTTCGCCCTCGATGTGCACCGTACAAGCGCCACAGAGTGCCGCGCCACAGCCGAATTTGGTGCCGGTCAGACCGAGGTGATCGCGCAGGACCCAGAGCAGCGGCGTGTCGGGCGCGGCGTCCGTCTCGAGTGCCTTGCCATTGACGTTGATTGCAGCCATCGTCGATGCCTCCCCGGCAGGTGCGGTTAAGGGTTGATTAATATCACCTTTCCTGAGGCTTTTGCAGCATTCGGGTGTGGGAGTCGGTCAGTAGGTCAGTCTTGAATATCAGGCTAGGCGACGGGGTTGCCGCGATACGCCGCGACGCGCGGGTCCATGACCCGTCGCCACAGCGGCGGCAGTGCAGCGAGCACGACCATCGTGGCGTAGCCCGCGGGTAACTGCGGGCTTTCGTCGAAGTGGCGCAGCAAGGGGTAGCGCCGCGTGGCGTGGGCGTGATGGTCGCTGTGCCGTTGCAATTGGAATAGCAGCAGATTGGTGAACGCGTAGCTCGAATTCCAGGAATGCGTGACGTCGACCCGTTCGGGTTGCCCGGCGCGCGCACCCTCGGTGATCGTTCGGCGCAGCAAGCCATAGTGCTCGACGTAATTGATGATCTCGAGCAGGCTGATCGCCACGAGACTCTGCCCGACGAAGTAGGCAAGTCCCAGCCACCACGCTGCGCCGGCAGCTTGCATCGCTACCAGCGCGCAGAGCAGCGCGAAGCCGGCCGAGGCGACATACCAGCCGACGAGTTCGCTGCGTAGCGGATTCCATGATGATCGTCGGCGTGATGACTGTTGTCGGCGCGCGAGACTCTCGCGTTCAAGTTCCATCGCCCGTAGCGGATTGCGCCACAACGCGCGCAGCACGAAGCCGTAGACCGATTCACCAAGGCGTGCCGTCGAACCATCTTGGGGTGTGGCCACATGCACGTGATGCCCGAGCAGATGCTCGATCTTGAAGCCACCGTAACTCACGCTCGCGAGCAACAGACCGCCCGCCCGCCGCTCGAGTCGCGTCTGCTTGTGGATGAGTTCGTGGGCCGGGTTAATTGCGACGACCCCGCCCACAAGGCCGATGGAGACGACCCAGCCCACGGCGACGAGCGTGGAGAAGGGCGCGACGGCTAAGACCCAAGCACCAAAAACGCGTACAGACGTGTAAATCGGCAGTCAGAGCAAGGGCAGAAAGCGGTAGTCGCGATCCTCCGCAAGTTGCGCTTCCTCTCTCGGCGAGGGGTTCGACGTATCTCGACCTCTGAG
>JBJTBK010000158.1:0-4350 GCA_046091245.1 Nevskiaceae bacterium
GAACTCGCCTTGATGGCATAAAACGCCTGCGCGAGATCGAGCCCACCGCGCTTCGCCAACATCAACGCCTCGCCAGCGGCGACGAGGTGGATGAAGGCGAGCATGTTGGTGATCACCTTGATCACGCTGGCCTTGCCGAGCTCGCCCATGTAAAAAATCTGCCCACCCATGGCCTCGAGCGCCGGCCGGTGTTGCTCGAAGACGCTCTGCTCACCGCCGACAAGCACGGTGATCTTGCCCGCCGCAGCAAGATGCACGCCGCCCGTCACCGGACACTCCAGCGTCGCCACACCGCGCGCCGCAGCGAGCTCGGCCACCCGCTTGATCTCGCGTTCATCCGTGGTGCACATCTCGATCCAGGGGCCCCCCCGACGCAGGCCCTCGAGCACACCGCCCGGGCCGGTCAGCACGGCATTCGAGGCGGTCGGTGACGGCAGACAGGTGATGACGCAATCCACCTGCTCCGCCAGTTCGCACGGCGAATCGGCCCAGAGGCAACCCGCATCGAGCAAGGGCTGCGCCGCGGAACGATTCAAATCATTGACCACCACGGTAAAGCCGGCACGCCGCAAACTCGCAGCCAGGTGTTTGCCCAGATTGCCAAGACCAATGTAGCCGTATTTCACTGACCGTCCCCGATGGATTGCTGTTTAGGAATTCGACGCTGCCGCGCAACGATAATCGGCGCGTGCCAGCCAAGCCGGGTTGATCTCCACACCCCAGCCCGGCGCCGCAGGAATTTGCACCTGCCCACCGTGCACACGATACGGGTCGCCGAGAAACAGCTCCTGCTGCCACGGGTAGTAGTCCGCACCTTCGATGGAGAGTTCGAGATATTCACCCGCGTTTGGAATGGCGCCCAGCAGATGCATGGTGCACAACGTCACGAGCGAGAGATTGGCACTGTGAGGTGTCACCGGCAGGCCCGCCGCAGCCGCCATACGCGCAACCGTAAGGGTGCGCGTGATGCCGCCCATATACATGACGTCCGGCTGAACGATATCGACGGCACGCAGGTCGATCATGCGTTGCCAGGTGGCGAGATCCCAATCCTGCTCGCCGCCCGTCACGTCGATCGAGAGTACCGCAGTGACTTCGCGAGTCTGCTCAAGATGCCAGTACGGGCACGGCTCTTCGAAATGCCCCACGCCCTCGTGTTCCAGCAGTCGCCCAACCTCGATGGCGCACCGCGGCGAGTAGCCACTGTTGGCGTCGACCAGCTTGTCGATGCCATCGCCGAGCGCACGCGCAACGGTGGGGACGATCTTTTCGGTGCGGCCCGGCCACTCGTCGATGTCACGCCCGCATTCGGCCGCCACGCGCCACTTGAACGCCGTGAATCCGAATTGGTCGCGCAGCCGCACGAGCGGCTCGGCTTCCGCTCCCGGCGTGTTATCGCGCTTCTTGGACGAGGCGTACGCGCGCAAGCTTCCGGGTTTGCCGCCGAGTAACTCCACCACGGGTTTGCCCGCGATTCGGCCATGCAAATCCCACAACGCCGTATCGAGACCCGCCAGCGCCCGGCAGCGGTAACTGCCCGGATACTTGTGTTCCTTCTCCTCGACGCGATCGATCAGCGCCTGAATGTCTTCGGCTGACTGCCCGAGCACCCAAGGGACGACCTGCCGATGAAACACCTGTGCCGTGATGTCGGCGTTGTAGGTGGAGGTCTGCCCCCAGCCGAACGCACCGTCATCCGTCGTCAGTTTGACGAAGCAGACGAACTCGTTGGTGAAGGTTTCGAGTTGGGCGATCTTCATGATGCGGCCGGATGCTAGCCCACGCACTGGTGGTCACACGATTGGAAAGCGACCCTCGCTTGCTGGATTGCGCCCCGCCCCATTTCGTGTCCAGCGGCATAATCTGCGATCAATGAACATTCAGCAGCGAACAGCCGTTGTCACGGGTGCGGCCCAAGGGCTCGGTCGGGTGACCGCGCAGAAGCTTGCAGAGGCGGGTTTTGCGATTATGTTGCTCGATCTGCAACCGCTTGATGCGCTGGTGGCCGAATTGCGATCGCAGGGTCACACGGCAAAAGGCCTCAGTGGCGACATTGCCGATGAAGCCTTCGTGCAGCGCGCTGCGGCCGAAGTAGCCAGCGCCCTGGGCGGCGCTGCGGTGTTGGTGAACAACGCGGGCATCAGTCAAATCATCCCAGCCGAGCACCTAACTGCCGCGCAATGGCGCCGCGTCATGGACGTCAACTTGCTCGGACCATTTCTGCTGTGCCGCGAGTTCGGCAAGCAGATGCTCGCGCGAGGTCGCGGCAGCATCATCAACGTCGCCTCGGTTGCAGGCCTTGGCGCCGTGGCACATCGCAGCGCCTACAACGCCTCGAAACACGGTCTGATCGGCCTCACTCGAACCCTCGCCGCCGAATGGGGCGGGCGCGGCGTGCGCGTGAATGCCGTCTGCCCCGGTTGGATCAAGACCGAGATGGACGTGGCCGATCAGGGTGCGGGCAACTACAGCGACGCTGACATCATCGATCGCGTACCGATGGCGCGCTTCGCTTACCCAGGCGATGTGGCTGCGGCGATCGCCTTTCTTGCCGGCGATCACAGCGCCATCATCAACGGCGTTAGCCTACCGGTCGACGGCGGCTGGTCTGCTGATCTCGGCTGGGAGTCGTTGCGGCGCCGGACGCGCCAAGCCGACACCTGAGTCGAACCGGCTACACTGCGGCTTGGGATCACGTTCAACGAGAATTCTGATGAGGATGCCAGCTGATGAATGACCCCGCGCAGGACGCTCCGTCAACGGCCGAGCGCCGTCCGCGTCGACGGGCCGCGGCTCCAGTCGCCGAGACGCCCTCGCGGCAATCGCGTTACCGACATCTCGTCAATCCTTTCGAGCCGCTCAAAGTATTCTCCGACGATCAAGTCGCCGCGATCCACGCCAGCGCGCTGACCATGCTCGAAAATCAGGGCATGAGGGTACTGCTGCCCGAGGCCCGTGAAGCCTATCGTCGCGGCGGCGGCCAGGTAGATGAGTCGACGCTGACGGTACGCCTCGACCGCGGACTCGTCGAACAGTGCCTCGCCTTGGCGCCGCGCAAAATCGTCTTGCGTGCCGCACGCGCGGAATTCGACATGCCGGTGTGGGGCAAGCACGTCATGTTCGCACCCACTTCGGGGCCGCCGAACATCATGGATACGGCACGCGGCAAGCGCGCCGGCTCCTTCGAGGACTTCTGCAACATCATCAAGATCTGTCAGAGCTTCGAAGTCATGCACGGGCTCGGTGGCTTGGTCGAACCACAGGACATTCCCGTCCAGTTCCGCCACCTCGAAACCACTCGCGCCATGCTCTTGATGTCGGACAAAATACCCAAGGTCTATGCGCGCGGTCCGGGGCAGACCGTCGACAACTTCGAAATGATCCGCATCGCCTACGGCCTCACCGAAGAAGAGTTCCGTTTGCGGCCTTGCGTGACCACCATCATCAATACGAACTCACCGCTGCAGCTCGACATCCCGATGGCCAACGGCATCATGGACTACGCCGCAGCGGGACAAGTGCTGATCATCACGCCCTTCACTCTCGCCGGCGCCATGGCGCCGGTCACCATCGCCGGGGCGCTGACGCTGGCGCACGCTGAAGCGTTGGCCGGCCTCTGTTTGGCGCAGATGGTGCGACCGGGCGCGCCCATCATCTACGGCAGCTTCACCTCGAACGTCGATATGAAGTCGGGCTCGCCGGCCTTCGGTACGCCTGAGTACGTCAAGGCAGCGTTCGGTGCCGGCCAGCTGGCGCGGCACATCGGACTGCCTTGGCGCTCCTCGAATGCGACGGCCTCCAATTGCGGCGACGCGCAATCCGCCTATGAGTCGCAGATGAGTCTGTGGGGCGCGCTGATGGGCGGCTGCAACTACATCCTGCACGCAGCCGGCTGGCTCGAAGGCGGGCTGACCACCTCATACGAAAAGTTCATTCTCGACATCGAAATGTTGCAGATGTTCGCTGAGGTCTTTCAGTCAGTGGGCGCGAGCGTCGACGATATCGCGCTCGATGCCGTGGCCGAGGTCGGCGCAGGCGGCCATTTCTTTGGGTGCGCCCACACGATGGCGCGCTATCGCACGGCGTTCTACGCTCCGCTCGTCTCCGACTGGCAGAACTTCGGCCAGTGGGAGGCGTCGGGAGCAAAGACCGCCACCGAGCGCGCGAGCGACATCTGGCGTCAGGTGGTCGATGCCTACCAGCCGCCAACGCGCGACCCGGCGATCGTCGAGGCTCTCAATGATTTCGTCGCCCGCCGAACGGCGGAGGGCGGCGCGCCCCCGGTGAGTTAATACAGACGAAAGAGATCGAACATGAAGAACACGGCACAAGTAGTGGTGATCGGCGGCG
>JBJTBK010000159.1:0-2367 GCA_046091245.1 Nevskiaceae bacterium
TGCTGCGCGAACTCGCCCGCCTCGGCCCCGATGAACCGGCGGCCTCGGTGCTCACCCGGCGTAACGCCTGAGATCGGGTAAACGATGCTCAACTTCTTCCGTCAACGTGTGATCGATCCGCTTCTCGGCCTGCTCAAGCAAGGCCAACTCGCGCGGTGAGAGGCCTTGCTTGAGCAGACCGAGAAGCGGATCGATCACACGTTGACGGAAGAAGTTGAGCATCGTTTACCCGATCTCAGGCGTTACGCCGGGTGAGCACCGAGGCCGCCGGTTCATCGGGGCCGAGGCGGGCGAGTTCGCGCAGCACATAGGCGGCCATCGCCATGTTGCCAAGCAGCATGATGGCGACAAACCAGATCAGCCGACTGAGCACGCGCTGTTCCTTGTAGAACACCCAGACGTAGAACGTCAGAAATCCGTAATACGCGTCGATGAGCGTGGCGATGGTCCACCAACGATCCGGTTCGTTGACGAGTCCCTGCCACTGCCACACCGGCTGCTGCAAGCTGGCAAAACTCGTAAAGGCGAGCAGGCTCAAAAATATGAAGCCGAACAAAAGTTTCAACACAGGTTTGCTCATGGTCCACCCGTACGCAGGTCGAGTCGTGGAGCGGCTTGCACCAATGCGGCCCCGATCAACAGGGCCGCGAAATCCGAAGGATCCGGGACACGCCCCGGGATCCATTGTTGCAGGAATTCACAGCCCGCGGCGACCAGTAGCGCGAGCAACAGCGGCGGAAAGGAGCCGGTGCGACTCGTACTGGCTAGCCAGGCGAGGCCGATGCCCAAGAAAAGCCGCTCCAGCAGCGGCAGCGATCCCGGGTCGACGATATCGCCGGCTAATTCGGCGAACGGAACCCAGCTCGGCGCGAGTCCGGCGGGCACTGGCATGAAGGGAGTGAGCGCCGCGGCGATGAAACCGCACCCCGCTGCGATGAACAGTCCCGTCTGACCGGTTTTGACGCCTTGGGACCGACCGAGGAGCAGTACCGGCAAGGCCAGCAACAGACCGGCGCACTCATCGAGGGTCAAATGCTGCCCGACGAACAGCAATCGCGCGCCCAGCGACAAGCCGAGTAGGGCGATGAACCAAGACCAAAACGAATCGCGGCGAATGAGGGTGCGCACCAGCGCACCCAGGATCACGTAGCAGGCAAAGTAGGCGAGCCAACGACTCGGCGATAGCGGAATGCTCAGACTGTAGTCAATCGCAGCGCTGATCCGCCCGGGCCGAAGTCGAGGCACGAACGGTGCGAGGTGCGATACCAGCCACAGCGCGATGAGCAGGCCGAGAGCGGGGCCAATCTGCAGGCGTTGTAGTCGAGCGGACAGGGGTCGCACCGGCAGTGCCTGGTAGGCGAGAGCGCGAACGGTGCCGCGCGCGGCACTGATGACATTGAACACCCAGTCCGCAAGGCTCGGATCGCGCGGCGGCAGCGCATGCTGAGCGATCTCGACGCCGAGCGAGAGCGTCGCGGCCGCGAGCACCGGGAGCACGATACGCTGCACTCGGCTGCGCTCCTCGGCGAGTGTCATCGCGGCAACGAGACCGAAAGGTACGTAGAGCAGTAGGTTGACGAGCATGTCGCGCTGCGACGTGGAGCGCCACTGCAGCAAGCGTGGCAGGCCCAGCGCCACCTCGGCGCGCCATCGGCCGAGATCCCAGTCGAACGGATACAGCGAGGCACTCAAGATCAGCAGGGTCCAGCCCGCCAGCAACCACAGTTGCAGACGGATGAGCTGCGGATCTTGTCGACCCGACATCGTGGGACTCAACCCGATTTTTTACCGAACAGACGCTCGAGCTCCGACAGGGAGTGATCGATGGCGCGTTGATCGGGCGGGGTGTAGGCGGCTGCGCGGGGTTTGAAGTGATCGCAGAAATTGGCACGGTCTTTCTGCCGCACCTCCTCGGCCGTAGGCTCGCGACAATGCTTGGCCACGCGAGTGTCATAGTCGACGCAAAGGCGACAGACATGCAGCTCCGCGCGGCAGGCGGGACATTCGTCGAGCCTGCGCAGCGGCAGCGACAACGCGGCAAGGGCTGCGCCGCATTTCCAGCAGACAAGATCGTGGGCCATCGCGGGCAGACTAGCCCGTTTGCGCCCGCTCCGCCAGAAACGAGCGCAGTGCCTGGCCCGTGTGCGAACGACCCGTACGGCGGGCGAGTTCCTGCGGTGTGGTCTGAGCCACCAGACGTCCGCCACCGGCTCCCGCCTCAGGCCCGAGATCAATGACCCAGTCGGCCTCGGCGATGACATCGAGGTTGTGCTCGACCAGCACCACCGTGTTACCGGCATCAACGAGGCGGTGCAGGACGTGGATGAGTTTTTCGACATCGGCCATGTGCAGACCCACGGTCGGTTC
>JBJTBK010000160.1:0-3053 GCA_046091245.1 Nevskiaceae bacterium
ATCAGCAATTTGGCTTTCATGGGGAGAGTTTAGCAGAGCCTCTGGCGCGCCCCGCCTCGAGTGTTTCACCCGCGCGGGTGATGCTGCGCGTGTAGCGACTTGAGCCGCTCGCGCGCCACGTGGGTATAGATCTGCGTGGTCGACAGGTCGCTGTGCCCGAGCAGCATTTGCACCACCCGCAGGTCGGCGCCGTGGTTCAACAAATGGGTGGCAAAGGCATGACGCAGGGTGTGCGGCGAGAGCGGCTTGTCGATTCCGGCAAGGCCGGCATAGCGTGTGATGAGATACCAGAACGACTGGCGCGTCATACGCGTGGCACGGCGGGTCGGGAAGAGATAATCCGTTTGCCTAGCGCCAAGCAACTCAGCGCGCGCTGTTCGCATGAACCGCTGCAGCCAGTCGATGGCCTCGGCACCGAGCGGCACGAGTCGCTCACGGTTGCCTTTGCCCGTCACCCGCAACACGCCTTGGTTCACGTTGACCTGCTGCAGCGTGAGTGCGACGAGTTCCGAGACCCGCAGGCCCGTGGCGTAGAGCACCTCGAGCATGGCGCGGTCGCGCAACCCGAGCGCCTGTTCGAGCGCAGGCGCCGCCAGCAGGCGCTCGACGTCGCTCTCGGACAAGGACTTCGGCAAGGCCCGCCCGAGGCGCGGCATGGCGACTTCTGCCGTCGGATCATCGACGCGCAAGCCCTCGCGCACCTGATGGCGAAAAAACCGCCGAAACGCCGACAGTTGCCGGGCGGTGGACTTCGGCCGCGCACCGCTCGCCGAGCGCTCGCCGAGGGAGGCCAGGACCTCCGCACGAGTGGTGTCGCTTAAACCCCGACCCTGATTGTGCAACCACTGTTGCAGGGCTGCGAGGTCCGCGCGATACGCGGCGAGGGTGTTCGCCGAGAGCCCGCGCTCCATCCAGGCGACGTCCAGAAAACGCAGGATTGATGGATCGACTTCGGCCATGGGGGGAAGCATACCGCGGCGGCTTCGGCTGCCTCGCGCGGCAACAAATCTTTGCAGTGCACCCTAAAGACCCGTTAGTCTTTAGACATGGCCAGTTACCGCCCCCAAGGTCTGTTCCAGACTGTGCTCGATCGGCTGCAGTACTGGCCGAACGCCATTGGCCGCTCAGCGGGTCGTAAGCTCGACCGACGCTACAAACGTCGCGCCGAACACGATTTTTTGCAGGTTCTGGCAACACTCGGGCCAGGCGATGTGTGCCTGGATCTCGGCGCGAATCGCGGCGAATTCACGCAGCTTTTGGCCGCCACGGGCGCCACGGTGCACGCGTACGAACCCGACCCGGACACCTTCGCGCGGTTGCAGTCGGCCTGTGTGGCTCTGGCCAACGTGCACCTGCATCAGGCGGCCGTCGGCGCGCGGGCGGGAGAGGTCACACTACGTCGTGAAGCGGGATATGCCGATGACCCGATTGGCCACTCGGTCGGTTCGTCCGTGCGTTTCACCGATCCGCGCATGGACCAGGGCGAGGGCATCCGTGTGCCGCAGTACGCGTTCGTCGATGTCGTGGCGGCGGCGGGTTCAGGCTTGCGCCTGATCAAGATGGACATCGAGGGGTCTGAGATTGAGATCCTCAACGAACTCATGAACTCGGGCATGCCGCTGGACCTGGAGCACCTATTCGTTGAAACCCACCAGCAGCATTACCCGGCTGACCTGCAGGCCGTGTGGCGACTGCGCCGCTGGGCAGCGACGCAGAGCCGACCCGACATCAACCTGCACTGGCGCTGAGCACTGCTCGGCGCATGCGCGCGCGTTAGAACCCTAAGAAATCCGTCGCGAGCGGCGCGTGCGCGGTGCGGCGCCTGAGGCCGAGCCTGCCGCACGATCGAGATTGCCGCCAAGCTGGGCGCGCGCGCCTGTGCTGTTCTGCCCGAGCGTTGACTCAAGCAATGCTGCATCCGGACGCGGGCCTGGCACGTGCGCATCGAGTGCGCGACGCATCGCCGCCAGATGCTCGGGCGAGGTGCCACAACAACCGCCGATGATGCGTGCCCCGGCATCCACGGCGAGGTGCACGTAGGTCGCCATCAGATCGGGCGTGCCGTCATAGCGGATCGCACCGTCGACGTATTGCGGGATGCCGCAGTTGGCCTTGGCGACGAGCACCATCGACGGGTCCGCCGCCGCGCTTAAATTCAGTATCGACGCTACGAGCTCCGCCGGGCCGACACCGCAGTTGCTGCCGCAGGCCGCCAAGTGATGCTGCTGCGCAATGCCTGCGAACTCCGCGGGCGTGAGCGACATCATGGTGCGACCGTTGGTGTCGAAGGACAGCGTGCTGACCACCGGCAGACCCGTGCTCGCCGCCGCCTCGATAGCCGCTTCCACCTCTTCGCGCGAGGACATGGTCTCGATCCACATCACATCGGCGCCACCCTCGGCGAGGGCTGCAGCCTGCTCCGCAAAGGCCGCGCGCGCCTCGGCAATCGATACCGGGCCAAGCGGCTCAAGGATTTCACCCGTGGGGCCAATGCTGCCCGCCACCAGCACCTCGCGGCCGGACGCGTCGGCTACGGAACGCGCGAGCTGCGCGGCGGCGCGGTTGAGTTCACGCACTCGATCCTGGGCCGAGTGCAGCTTCAGGCGGTAACGCGTACCTCCAAAGGTGTTGGTCAGGATGAGATCGGCACCCGCATCGACGAAGCGCTGGTGCAGCAAACGGATGCGATCGGGGTGATCGACATTCCACAATTCCGGGGCGTCGCCCGACACAAGGCCCATCTCGAACAGATTGCTGCCCGTGGCACCATCGGCCAGCAGGTACGGGCGGCGGGACAGCAGATCGGCAAGACGGTTGGTCATCGTGGGTCCTTCCAGGGTGGGTGCGTCAGCCTAACGACAGCGGCCGCATCCTAGCGAAAGCTGAGCCCAAGTGGTTTGACTTTCGCGCGGCGGGCTTCAAGGATACCGCCGGTCGAATGTGGATACCCGATGCGCGACCCGAGCCCCCCTCCACGCCCTGACCGCGAGCACAGACTGCCGCCCCGCGAGAGATTGCCAGCGATGCATCAGCGGCTGGCGGACCGCAGTTAA
>JBJTBK010000161.1:0-4441 GCA_046091245.1 Nevskiaceae bacterium
GTGGTGGAGTGTTTGGGGGGGGGGGGGCTCGCGCCCCCCCCCGCCGCCCCCCCCCCCACGACCGCAATGACGAGCCTGCCGACTCGCCTCAGAAGTCCACCCGCACCGACAACTGCACGCGACGCGGCAGGAAGTAGCTGCGGGGCTGGCCGTAGTTGGACGCAAACTCGACCTGTTGGATGTTGTAGCCCGTCTGCCGATCCAGCACGTTGAACACGTCAGCGCGGAACTTCAGTAGCGGCAAGGAGCCGACCTTGAAGCTCTGGGTGTAGTTCAGATCGAGCTGGTAGTGGTTGGCGGCACGACGACTGCCCGCCGGCTCTGCGAAGGAGCTGATCGCCGCCGAGGCATTCACCAGGCCGTTACGGGAGGCGTTGCTCGGCCAGGTCTCCCACGGCTGACCCGACTGGTACACGAGGTCGGCGCCGATGTTCGCCTTCCAGTCGGTGGTGTAGTGACCGTAGACCTTGAGGATGTGGGGACGCTCGCCCGAGAGCGTGCCGTCCTTGTTGTCCCACACATACTGACCACGCGCATCGTTGTAGAACGACGAACCGACAAAAGTATTGGCGTCGTTCACCGTGGTGGTGTTGTCCTGGTCGAAGTTGCCGCGGTACCGGCTGCGCACGTACGAGGCGTTGAGGTAGGTGCGATCACCCGTCCATTCCGCCTCGAGGCTCGCTTCCCAATACTTGGTGTAGCCGCCATCAACCTCGGCGATCACGTAGGTCGAACCACCGATCTCGGCACGGATCGCAGCGAGGTTCGGCACGTAGTCACCGAGCGCGCGCAGCGCCTGCGGCACGCCGCCGTTCGGGCCATAAGTGCCTTCCTGCGAACGCGCGAAGTTCCAGATGTCCTCCCAGAAGTGTGATCCCTCGCGGTAGCGCACGTGGCCGCGCAGCGCCCAACCGTCAGACAGCTGACGCGTGGTGCCGAGGGTGAACTCGTCGATGCGCCGCGGCTTCATGTCAGGCACGAATACCTTGCCGCTCGAGGAGCCGCGATACACGGACTCGAGGAAGTTGCCGTTCTGATCGAAGCGGATGTCGAGCACTCGGCTGAACAGGTTGCGGTCCCACGACGCTGCGCGAGACAGCGAGCTCGCCTCGGGGTTGTAGGAAGCGAAGTTGGCGAACACGGTGTTTGAACCGTCATACCGCCAAGTGATGCCGAGCCGCGGCTGGATCATGTCCTTCCAGTCGATGGTGTACATCTTGTACTTGTTGCCCGGTGCGTTCTCGTAACCCGACACCGTGCCCGCTTTGGGTCGCAGGCCTTGGCCGTAGAGCTCATCCTTGCTGATCAGCACCCCGAGGTTGAAGTCGAAGTTCTCCCAAGTGATCGTGTCATTGAGCTCGATGTTGTAGGACTTCGACGAAGAGACAATCAGCGGCTTGAGCGGATTGCCATTCGCATCTTTCGCACCCGACTCGGTGATCGTGGCCTGGTAGAAATACGGCACGCGCGGCGTCGTGGTCGTGGTGTTGACCGTACCGCCGTTGTAGGCGATGACGCCCCAACCCTGCGTGGTGCGCATCAGCTCTTCGGAGATCTCCGAGAACTTCACGCCCGCATGCAACTGGTGACTCGTGCTGCCGATCTCGAGCTTGTGATCGATCGCCACCTCGAAGGTATCGCGGTAGAAGTCCTGATCATTCATTTCGGGCCAGGCACCGATACGACCACCGCCGGCTTTCACGCCTGCCGAGTTGGTGTAGCCGTACTGGTTGATCAGCAGCTGGGCCTGCTGGTTGAAGAGAATCTGCGCCGGGGTCGTGGCTGTCGCGAGCAGCGTCGGCACCGTGAAGCGACCCGCGTTGGTCAGATCGGCGATGTTGAGCTTATCCCCCGGCTTGCCGACGAACGACAGCACCTTGTCGGGCGTGCCGGCCGTCTCGAGGTCGAACTTGCCGAACTTGAAGCTGACCGAGGTGTTTTCGCTCGCGATCCACGAACCATCGAGGGTCAGGATGCTCTGCTCAGAGCGCTCGCCCGTCGAGACCGTGTCGGCATCGAGCGAACCGATGCCGGCACCGTTGCCCTCGCGCTTAGAGGTGCGCAGGCTGACGTTGAACAGCAGATCTTCCGTCGGCGCCCAGGTGAGCTTGCCGAAGTATTCGTTGCGGATACTCTCGTAATCTTTGACTGCGCCGTAGGCCGTGGTCGGGTTATCGCGGGTGACTTCCGGTCGGTAATACGAGGCGTAGAAAAACAGCGAGTCCTCGACGATCGGCCCGCCGAAACCGGCGTTGATCCAGCTTTGGTCGAGCGAATACTTGGAGACACCGCGAATCTTCGAGACCAGGCTCTTCGGCTGCACCTTGTACTCGACCGTACCCTTGAACTCGTTGGTGCCCGACTTAGAGGTCGTATTGATCGAGAAACCGCCGGCTCGGTTGAAGCCCACCGCCTTGACGCCACCACGCTCCATCGACACGTTCGCCACGTCATGGGTCGAGGGGTCGGCGGCGAGGTTTCCGAACAAGGGCAGCGAAACGTCCACGCCGTCGAACCCGTACTTGTTGTCGACGCCCGAACCGCCCGCGGAGGGGCCGAGCACCGCGTTCTCGGAGTACTGCACGCCCGGAACCAGCTTCAGCAGGTCGCGGTAGCTTTGGCCGACCGGCAGGCTCTCGACGTTCTTCGCGCTCAGCGAGTTGCCGAGCGAAGCGTTGCCTTGGCGGGAGAGGCCAGTCGAGACGATGGTGACGACCTGCAGATCCTCAGCGCGGGTGGCCGAAAGGGCCACATCGGCGATGGAGGTCTGATCGAGCAGCACCTCGACATCGACGCGCTGCAATACGCCTGCCGCATTGCTGAAGGTCAGCGTGTACTTACCAGGCAGCAGCAGCGGCAGGTTGTAACTACCGTCGGCGCGCACGGTCGCCGTGCGCGGCTTCGGCATTACGTCGCTGGTGGCGGTCACGGTGATACCCCCGACCGTCGATCCAACCGCTTCCGCGGTGACCTTGCCGCGGATGCCACCGGCTTCCTGGGCGAACGAGGGTACGGACATAAGTGAACCGGCCACGAGGACGGCGGCCACGGCTTTGGCAATTGGGTTCATTGACGGTGTCTCCCCGAGCGTTTGTTGTGCACGACGCTGTGTCAAGCAGCGTCAAGATGGCTCATTCAATTACTTTTGCCCGCCCTGCGCAAGCCTCGACCGGCGACCGTAGAGCCGGGGCGTGACGCCCCGCCCGCGGGGTATACTGACGCCGGGCGCCCGTAGCTCAGCTGGATAGAGTACTGCCCTCCGAAGGCAGGGGTCGTGAGTTCGAATCTCGCCGGGCGCGCCATAAAATCAACGACTTACGGTGCTGCGCCCGCCCGTCATACGAAAAAGGTATGAAACGGGAGCCTCTCTAGGCCAGCCGCATCCCCTTGCCGCCACCCGCGCCATCAGCGCGCGGATCGATGCATTGGCGCGGTAGTCCGGCGTGCCGAACTCGCGGTTGATCTCGAGATGGTCACCGGGGTCGGGCACGCGCTCGACGCGCAGCCCCGCGCGCTGTAGCGCATCGCCGAAGTCCCGCGCCTGTTCGCGCGCATCGCGGCGCGACTCGGCGAACACGATCAGCCAATCGGGAGGGTCGCGCGCGTCCACATGGTTTATCGGCGAGAGCTCGCGCTGCCGCGCCGGATCGTCGCCGAAGGCATCGCCGTAGAGCTTGCGGGCGAGCGCACCGCGCAGGGTGTATTCATTGGCCACGTCGTAGCCGGCGCCGTCGAGCAGGATCACACCGCGCACCGCAGCGGCATCGGCGCCGAGATAGCGCTGGTCGCTCGCCACCAGCGCCGCCAGATGCGCACCGGCGCTGTGGCCCATCAACAATATCCGATCGGGGTCGAAGCCGAGCCGCTCCGCATCGGCGCGCAGCGCGCGCAACCCCGCCGCGACATCGCGCGCCTGCTCCTCGACGGGCGCATCAGGCAGCAGACGGTAGCCCACCGACGCGAACACCCAGCCCGCCTCGCGGAACCACTGCGGCTTGGCGCGCACCCGCAGCGGACTGCCCGCACGCCAAGCGCCGCCGTGCACATAGACGGCGAGCGGCGGGCGCGAGGCCACATCGGGCGTCGCGTTCGAGGACACCGCACCCGCGGGTGCCGTGGCCGGGCGCGTCGCCGTGTAGACCACCACGATCTGCCGCGGGTCCTGCCCTTAAGTCAGGGTCAGCGCCGGGTCGGGCTAACGCGGCACGCTCGCACCCACCCAAGCGGCAGCGAGGGCGAGTGCGATGGAGCCGACGGCGGTGGTGCGGACGGTCCTACCGGGTGCGGCGGACTTGGGCGTGACTGTGTCGGGCATGGCTATCCTTGGTCCTCTTCCGGGCGCAGCAGGTCCCTTGCCGGCGGTCGGCGGCTGCGCCATCCTCGCACCCTCCCCGCCTCGCCTCCAAAGGACTTGCCACCATGACCCGCACCGCCCCCAGAC
>JBJTBK010000162.1:0-2665 GCA_046091245.1 Nevskiaceae bacterium
GGTCTGAGGCCTAAACTTGACTTAACGGGGGTCGCCACTACAATCGTTTCTGTGCCCGGGCGGGAATAGCTCAGTTGGTAGAGCACGACCTTGCCAAGGTCGGGGTCGCGAGTTCGAGTCTCGTTTCCCGCTCCATTTCTTCTTTCACGGCGCGGCTAGGTGGCAGAGTGGTCATGCAGCGGCCTGCAAAGCCGTCTACGCCGGTTCGATTCCGACCCTAGCCTCCATTCCCTATATATTTGCGCGACTTGGCCGATAGCGGAGGCGAGGGCCGATGATGCGCAAACTCCTCAGGACCATCGTCTGGACCGTAGCCACTGTCGTGGCTCTTGCCGCGCTGACGGCAGGCGTATTGCTGCTACTCGACTTGCCGAGTAAGCCGGCGAAGCCTGATGTTGAACAACTCCTCGCCAAAGCGGGCGCGTACGACGCCAGGATTCGTCGGGACGAGTGGGGTGTCCCGCACATTCGCGGAAGGCGTGACGTGGATGTCGCGTACGGTCTGGCCTATGCGCACTCGGAAGACGATTTTCCTACCATTGCGGACGTTGTCTTCGCCGCGCGCGGGACCCGCGCCGCAGTTCATGGTGCTTCCGCAGCGCCCGGCGATTATCTCGTTCATCTGCTTGGGGTATGGCCAGCCGTTCGGGCCCGATACACGACCGACTTGCCGGCCGATGTGCGTGCCGTGCTGCAAGCCTATGCTGATGGACTCAATCACTACGCCGCGCTGAATCCCGAAGAGGCGCCCGAGGGTTTGCTGCCGGTGACGGGCGAGGACATCGCAGCGGGTTTCGTCCTGAAGGTACCGCTGTTTTATGGTCTCGATGAGACGCTTGCGCGCTTGGCTGGCGATACCGTGGCCGAGTCGACCCGGGGCTCCAATGCCGTCGTGATCGCGCCGCAGCGTTCAGACGATGGCAGCACGCGCTTACTCGTCAACTCGCATCAGCCGCTTGAGGGACCTGTGGCCTGGTACGAGGCGGTGCTGCAGAGCGAGGCAGGCTGGCATGTGGCGGGCGGTTTTTTCCCCGGCTCGCCGTTCATGCTGCACGGACATGGCGAGCGGCTTGGCTGGGCAAATACGGTCAACCGTCCGGATCTGATCGACGTGTATCGGCTGATCATCAATCCTGACGATCCGCAGCAGTATCGACTTGATGGTCGATGGGTCGCCTTCGAGCGCAGCGAGGTTCCGCTGCGACTGCGTTTGTGGGGTCCATTTCATTGGACCGTAACCCGTGAGTTGCGGCGCAGCGTACACGGCCCTGTGATCGATACGCCCCGAGGCGTATTCGCGGTGCGCTATGCCGGTATGAACGAAATCCGCATGCCCTTGCAGTACTACCGTTTGAACCGGGCACGCAATCTTGAGGAGTGGCGCACGGCGCTGGCATTGCAGGCCCTGCCCAGCATCAATTACCTCTACGCCGATGCCGAGGGCAACATCGGCTATGTCTACAACGGTTTGTTTCCTCGCCGCAGCGGCAATGTCGACTGGTCGGGAGAATTGCCAGGCGATCGATCGTCCTTGGTGTGGGGCGAATACCGCCCGTTCGCCGAAGTGCCGCAGTGGTGGAACCCCTCATCCGGCATCCTGTTCAACGCCAACAACACCCCGACACAGGCCACGTTGCCGCTCGAGGCTTTGGGCGATAGCCGTTTTCCAGCAGATCTCGGCGTGGAGACACGCCAAACCAACCGCGGCTTTCGTTTGCTCGAAACCTACGGCGCCGAGCCGCTGATTACCGACGACGAAGTCAGACGCTACAAAGTCGATCTTGCCGTCAGCCCGCAGTCGGAGCTCGCGACTGTGATCAAAGATCTTCGCTCTGTTCCCCCAGCCGCGGATGATCCCGCCTTGCGGGCGGCCCAGCAGTTGCTTGCGACGTGGGATCTTCGCGCGGATCAGCGCAGTCGCGCGGCCGCGCTCGGTGTCTTGGCGGCGAGTCGCGTGCTTGAGGCGCGACATCTGGCCGTGCAGCAAGGGCAGCCGCTCACCGAGAGCGCGTTGCCCGATGCGCTACGCGCTGTCGATGCAGAGTTGACGGCTGCATTCGGTCGCATTGATCCGCCGTGGGGCGATGTGAATCGCTTGCGCCGCGGCAAGGTGGATCTGGCGCTGGATGGCGGGCCCGACATGCTGCGTGCCGTACACTCAGTCATCGACGTTGACGGCAAGCGCCGCGCAGTCGCCGGGGACGGGTTCATGATGTTCGTCAGCTGGGATCGCAACGGGCGCTTGAGCAGCCAAAGCATCAGCCCGTATGGCTCGGCGTCGTCGCGTGAGCGTTCGGCCCATTACGCCGATCAGTCAGGGTTGTTCGCGAGTCAGCAAACCAAGCGAGTGTATTTCACCGAGGCGGAGCTCGCGCCGCATGTGCTGGAGGATTACTCGCCCGGGCGACGTCAGGCAGGCCGCTCCAGCGGCAAGTTCAGGGCGACCGTCGCTAAGGCGGAGTGAACTCGCCGCGGGTCTGTTGTCGTGACAGTCGCAGTGTGGTGCGCGGGACCGCGAAATCCAAACTGATGTTGTTGATCTGCTCTGGGAACACATCGTGCATCAGCGTGGACTCCACGGCGTACCGGCCCGAGATCTTGGGCGCCGGGAATTCCTGATACACGTACACGTTGTCGCCTTCGAGTTGCGCACCCAGGGTGACAG
>JBJTBK010000163.1:0-2962 GCA_046091245.1 Nevskiaceae bacterium
CTGATCACCGGCGGCGCTCGCCGAGTGGGCGCCGCCATCGCGCGCGCGCTGCACGGCGCAGGTGCCAATATCGTTCTCCACTGCCACCGCTCGATGCGCGATGCGCAAGCGCTCGCGACCGAGCTCAACACGCTGCGTGCCGCCAGCGCCTCCGCAGTGAGCCTGGACCTGCTCGCCACGGCACGCCTGCCCGAACTCATTGAGCACGCGGAGCAGCGTTTCGGTGGGCTCGACATTCTGGTGAACAATGCGTCGACGTTCTACCCGACGCCGATCGGTGAAATCACCGAAGCCCACTGGGATGATCTGCTGGGCTCGAATCTGAAAGCACCGCTGTTCCTCTCGCAGGCCGCAGCCCCGGCGCTTAAACGCTCGCAGGGTCTGATCTTGAACATAGTCGACATCCACGGCCTGCGCCCCTTGCGCCGTTATCCCGTGTACGTGGCGGCCAACGCGGGCCTGATCATGCTGACCCGCTCGCTCGCGCGCGAACTCGGCCCCGAGGTTCGGGTGAACGCCATCGCCCCAGGGCCCGTGATGTGGCCGGCCGATGGCGTGGCGGATGCGGCGCTGCAAGCCAAAATCATTGATCGCACGCTGCTCAAGCGGGCAGGCTCGGCCGAAGACGTGGCGCGCACGGCGCTGTTTTTCGCGGCGGATGCGCCATATATCACCGGTCAAATCATGCCGGTGGACGGAGGCCGCAGCGTCAGCTGGTGAGCGCATCGCGCCGGCGCTCGATGGACACGCCGACATCACGCGAGCCGCGCACGGCGCCGGGCTTGTTGATCGAGAGGCGTAGCCACTCCATGCCAAACTCCTCGAGCAGCAGCAGCGCAAGGCGATGCGCCATGGTCTCGACGAGCATGAACTCCGATTGGCCAACAAACTCGCGGACGCGACTGGCCACACTCATGTAATCAAGCGTATCGACCACATCGTCGCTCACGGCCGCCCGCGCGCAGTCGATGGGCAGCTCGAGATCGATCACCACCTTCTGCTTGATGCGACGCTCCCAGTCGATGAAGCCGATGATGCACTCGATCTCGAGGCCGCGCAGAAACACGATGTCCTGTTTAATCGTCATGGTCAGTGTCATCCCGCGTGAGTGGCGCCACCGGGCGGACGCAGCGTATCGAGAGGCCATTGCGCGCGCGCCCGAATCCCCGGCGAATCGTGCTCGCCGGCGCTCAAACGCGCGAGCCCGGCCACAGCGATCATCGCCGCATTGTCGGTGCAAAATTCGAGGCGCGGATAGTACACGCGCGCGCCGCGCTTGCGCAGTTCAGGCTCAAAGCGCTCACGCAAACGCCGATTGGCGCTCACCCCACCTGACACGACGAGGGTGCCGAGCCCCGACTGCTCGAGCGCACGCAGGCTCTTGGCGAGCAGCGTCTCGACGATGGCTTCTTGCAATTCAAGCGCAATGTCAGCGCGCGTAAGTTCTGGATTTACTCGTCGCGTGGCATTGAGTACCGCGGTCTTGAGTCCTGAGAAACTGAATTCGAGCCCCGGTCTATCATGCATGGGGCGCGGAAACTGGCAGCGGCCACCGCGCCCCTCGAGCGCGAGACGCGCCAGATGCGCGCCACCCGGATACGGCAAACCCAGCAGCTTGGCGCTCTTGTCGAAGGCCTCACCCGCCGCGTCATCGCGCGTCTCGCCAAGTAACTGATAGTCCCCCAGCGCGCGCGCCTCGATGAGCATGGTGTGCCCTCCCGAGACCAACAGCGCTACGTGGGGAAACGCCGGCGGATCCGCCTCGAGCAACGGCGCGAGCAGATGCCCTTCGAGATGATGAACGCCGACGGAGGGCAGCCCCCAAGCACTCGCGAGCGATCGCGCCAGCGCCGCGCCCGTGAGCAACGCACCGATCAAACCTGGGCCCGCCGTGTACGCCACGCCGTCGAGATCTGATTTCGAGGTCCCGGCCCGCTCGAGTGCCCGCTCGATCAGCGGCAGCAGACGCTGGATGTGATCGCGCGAGGCCAACTCGGGCACCACCCCACCATAAATCTGGTGCAGATCGATCTGCGAGTACAACTCGTGCGCGAGTAGGCCACGCTCGCTGTCCAAGACCGCGGCGGCCGACTCGTCACAGGATGACTCAATGGCGAGAACTCGCATGGGATGACCGGGATTTTTGCCTTTTGCAGCGGGGATCATTAGACTCCTCGCCCCGGTCCTCGCAGGGCTGAGTGGGAATTCCTTCTAAATCAAGGGTTTGAGGTTCTAATGCCGAGCGTTCGTGTCAGAGAAAACGAGTATTTCGACGCCGCCCTGCGCCGCTTCAAGCGCGCCTGTGAAAAGGCTGGTGTCCTCACCGAGCTGCGTCGGCGTGAATTCTACGAGAAGCCGACCCAAGAGCGTAAGCGCAAGACGGCGGCTGCCGTGAAGCGGCACGCCAAGCGCTCTTCGCCGCGGATCGGCGTGGCTCGCGCGCGCTGATCGCGCCGCTGCCACGCATTCACTGAGGCACCCGCCGATGTCGCTCAAGGAGCGCATCACTCAGGACATGAAGGATGCCATGCGCGCTGCCGAGAAGGAGCGCCTGGGCAACATCCGCATGTTGCAAGCGGCGATCAAGCAGCGCGAAGTCGACGAGCGCATTACGCTCGATGACACGCAGGTCTTGGCTGTCGTTGAGAAGATGATCACGCAGCGCAAGGAAGCCATCGCGCAGTTCGAAGCCGGTGGTCGGGCGGACCTCGCCGCCAAGGAAAGTTCGGAAATTGCACTGCTGCAGGCCTACAGGCCCGAGCAGCTCTCGGCCGCCGAGGTGGATGCAATGGTCGCTGCCGCCATCACGGAAACCGCAGCGAGCACGATCAAGGACATGGGCAAGGTCATGGCGCTGGTTAAATCCCGCGCCGCAGGGCGGGCAGACATGGCCGCCGTCAGCGCGCTCATCAAAGCCAAACTCGGCGCGGGCTGAGCAACGCGCTTATCCTAGTCGCCCATG
>JBJTBK010000164.1:0-2998 GCA_046091245.1 Nevskiaceae bacterium
CGCGCGAGTCCTTCGACGAGTTCGCGATCCCCTTTCGCGCCATCGCCACCGACATCGAGTCCGGGCGCATGAAGGTGCTCGATGAAGGCATCCTCAACGCCGCCGTTCGCGCCAGCATGTCCGTGCCCGGGGTGTTTGCCCCGCAGGAGATCGATGGCCGGCTCTACGTGGATGGTGGGCTCGTGCGCAATCTCGGCATCGATGTCGCGCGGGACATGGGGGCCACACGCATCATCGCGGTCAACCTCGGCACGAGTCTCGCCTCGCGCGATGAGGTCAACTCGCTCTTCGGTGTCGCCGGCCAGATGATCAACATCTTGACCGACCAAAACGTCAACGTGTCGCTCGATCAGCTGCGCCCGGGCGATGTGCTGATCCAGCCTGCGCTCGGCAGCTTCAGCGCTGCCAACTTTGCCGAGTCATGGACCACCATTGAGCGTGGCGAACGGGCGGCGCGTGAGGTCATTCCGCAACTTGAACCCCTGCGCGTGTCGCCGGAGCGCTGGGTGGCGTGGCAGACGGCTCGCCGACAGGGCGCCAACGCGGTCCGCTCCATCGTCAGCGTGAGCGTCAACACCGATGAGCTGCGCACCGTCGCCCCAGCCTTCGTCAAGGCGGTGGTGGAGGACGCACGACAGAGCGTGCCACCGGAGCAGTTCGTTGATGCTGCCGTCGAGGCCTTGTTTGCCACCGACGACTTCCAGCAAGTCACTCTCCGGGCCGAGAGCCTGCCACAAGGCGATGCCATCGTGATCGAACCCAAGGAAAAGTCCTGGGGCCCGAACTACCTGCGCTTCGGCACCACCCTCAGCACTAACCTCGAGGGCCAAAGCGGCTTTTCGATTTTCGGCAGTCTGCGCTCCACTTGGCTCAACGCGCGGGGCCTCGACTGGCAAACGAGTTTCGCGCTCGGCGACACCATGCGCCTACGCTCAGAACTCTTCCAACCGCTAGAGCAACGTCAGCGCTGGCTCGCGGGGGTATTCATCGATTCGAAAGACCGCATCGACACGCTGTTCATCAACGAGCAACCCTACGCTGAATACGACAATGGCCTGTTTCGCGCCGGCGTGGAACTGCGCAGCCGCCACGCCACCGACCAGGAAGTGCGCCTTGGCCTGCAGCGCAGCTGGTATCGGGTTCGCCGCGAAAGCGGCGTGCCCTTCCCCACCGTCAAACAGGATGCCAGCAGCGCCTTCTTTCGTTACGCCTACGATCGCCTGGACGATTGGGATTTTCCCCGTTCAGGGCTCTATTCACTGCTGAGTTACGAGCAATCTTTTGATGCGCTCGGGGGCGAAACGATTTACCGCAAGGCCGAGTGGGAATTACAGCGAGCCTTCGGTAGCGATCGACACAGCCTGTCGGTACTTGGGCGATACGGCAGTTCGCTCGGCACCGAGCTACCCCTCCTAGAGGGATTCGCGCTCGGCGGCTTCCAGACTCTCTCCGGTTTCGCTGACCGGCAAATCATCGCCAATCGCGTAGGCTTCGGGCGCGCCGTCTATGCCTGGCGACTCGGCGGTGCGGGCCCTGTCGCGAGCAGTTTCTACCTGGGTGGCTCGTTCGAGATTGGCGAAATTCGCGGTCGCATCAACTCCGTCAGTGCACCGGCAAACCAACGACTTGGCAGCCGGTTCAATGATGTGTTGCTGGCTTCGTCACTGTTCTTCGCCGCCGACACGGCCTTGGGGCCGCTTTATCTGGCTCTGGGTTTCGGTGAAGGCGGCGAGCGCGCCGCCTATCTTTTCTTGGGCCGACCCTGACTCGCCGACACGACTCGACGCAGATGGGCGCGAAACTCCGGCCCAAGTTGAGGATGCGCCAGCGCATAGGCCACGGTGGCTTGCAGGTAGCCGAGCTTGCTGCCGCAATCGAAGCGCTGACCACTGAAGCGGTGTGCATACACCGCCTCTTCCTGTAGCAACCGCGCAATGCCGTCAGTGAGCTGAATCTCACCACCCGCCCCCTTACCGATGCGCTCGAGGTGATCAAAGATCGCCGGTGAAAGCAGGTAGCGCCCCACCACAGCGAGATTGGAAGGGGCCTGGGTCGGTTTGGGCTTCTCGACGATGCTGCGAATGCGTGCTGTGGTGCCGCGCGCCTCAACCTCAACGATGCCGTACTTGTCGGTCTCGCTTCTCGGCACCATCTCGCAACCGATGACGCTGGCCCGCTTGGCGGAATACACCTCCGCCATCTGGCTAAAGCACCCCGGGTCGGCCGTGATCAGATCGTCGGCCAGATGCACGAAGAACGGTTCGTTGCCCACCGCCGGGCGCGCGCACAACACCGCATGACCGAGACCCAGGGGCGCCGGCTGGCGAATGTAGATGCAGGTGGCGTAACTCGGTAGCACGCTGTGCAAGTGTTTGAGGAGTTCGGACTTGCCCTCCGACTTGAGCAGGTTCTCGAGTTCCTGATCGGAGTCGAAGTGATCCTCGATGGCCCGCTTCGAAGCGCCCGTAATGAACACCAACCGCCGCGCCCCGGCCGCCAGTGCCTCTTCTACGGCGTACTGAATCAGTGGCTTGTCGACCACCGGCAGCATTTCCTTGGGACTCGCCTTGGTGGCGGGCAAAAACCGGGTACCGCGGCCGGCCACCGGGAAGACGGCCGTTTCGATAAGGGGGCGTTTGGTCATGGGCGAATGATAAACCAAACGCCCCCGCGCTCAGCGTGATCGGCCGTTGCCTTTCGGCGCGGCCGAGGGCTTGGCTGCGTTGGGGCTCGCCGCTTGCGGCGCGCCCGCACCGACCCGCAGCCGGGATCGGTTCAGTTCCAGCGTCTTCGGGCCGATGCCCTTGACGAGGGCCAGCTCGTCTACCGAGCGGAAGGCGCCGTTGCGCTTTCGATGCTCGACAATGGCTCGCGCCTTCGACTCGCCGATGCCCTCGAGATCGCGAGCAAGCGTTACGACATCGGCCGTGTTGAGATTGACGAGCGCTTGAGCCGCGCCGGTGAGCGGCAAAAGGGTAAGCAGCAATAACAACAAATG
>JBJTBK010000165.1:0-5934 GCA_046091245.1 Nevskiaceae bacterium
AGCGCTGCGGCGTCGACGGTCGGCCAGGGTTCATCGATCAACGCCGTCGTCGTATGACCGAGCTCATGCCACAACGCATGGGTGACATGCGGAATGATGGGCGAGAGCGCTACCGTCGCAATCTCGAGCGCCTCCTGCACGACCGCTCGCGCCGTCGGGGAGACATCCTCATTGCGACCGACCGCATTGAGCAGTTCCATCACCGCCGCGACCGCTGTGTTGAAGGTACGCCGTCGACCAATGTCGTCGGTGACCTTGGCGAGCGTCTGGTGGGCGATCCGACGCAGGTCCTTTTGCGACGCCGACAGATCCTTCGATCCCGACAAACCCGCCACAGCGCCCGGCTCGCAGGTGCCGGCTGCGACGTGTTCGTGCACCGCCTTCCACAATCGCCGAATGAAACGGAACGCACCCTGAACGCCCTCATCGGACCATTCGAGCGACTGCTCAGGCGGCGCCGTGAACATCATGAACAGGCGTGCCGTATCGGCGCCGTACTTCTCGACGAGGCCCTGAGGATCAACCCCGTTGTTCTTGGATTTGGACATCGTGCCCAAACCGTCGTGCTGCACTTCCAGCCGCGAACCGTCCTCGCGCGTCACAAAAAAGCGCTTCACGCCCTCGACGAGCTCCTCGTCCACATCGAGCGGGTTGTAGAAACTGCGTCGCCCCTCCGCCGGCTGCTGCCAGTAGATGTGATTCAGCACCATGCCCTGCGTGAGCAAATTGGCGAAGGGCTCACGGATCTCCACGAGCTTGAGATCACGCATGACCTTGGTCCAGAACCGCGAGTACAGCAGATGCAGGATTGCGTGCTCGATGCCACCAATGTACTGATCGACCGGCAACCAGTGCTTCACGCGCTCATCGACCATGGCCGCGGCGTTGTCGGCGCAGGCATAGCGCAGGAAATACCATGACGAATCGACGAAGGTGTCCATAGTGTCGGTTTCACGGCGTGCCGGGCGCCCGCAGGAAGGGCAGTCCACCTGCCAGAATGCAGGAGTCTTGCCGAGCGGATTACCGCTGCCATCGGGCACCAGATCCTCAGGCAGTACTACCGGCAACTGCGTATCGGGCACCGGCACTTCGCCACAGTGCTCGCAATGAATGAGCGGGATCGGGCAGCCCCAGTAGCGCTGCCGCGAAATACCCCAATCGCGCAGCCGGAACTGGATGCGCTTGCGTCCGAGTCCGCGCTGCTCGAGGCCTGTACACAGCGCATCCACCGCGGCCGAAAACTCGAGCCCAGAGAATTCACCGGAATTAACGAGCACGCCATGCTCACCGTAGCTCTCCTGCCACGGTGCGCTGACTTGCGTGTAGTTGGCATCCTGCGGCTGGACCACCGTGACGATGTCGATACCCTGCTGCAGCGCGAACGCGAAGTCGCGCTCATCGTGTGCCGGCACACCCATCACCGCACCTTCGCCGTACCCCATCAGCACGTAGTTGGCCACCCACACTTCGATAGGCGCTCCCGTGAAGGGATGTCGTACGTGCAGACCAGTGGGACGACCCTTCTTCTCCATGGTGGCGACGTCCGCCTCCATGGTGCTGCCGCGGCGACACTCGTCGATGAACGACTGCAGCGCCGGGTCGCGTGCGCCCGCAGCCAAGGCCAACGGATGCTCGGCAGCGATGGCCATGAAGGTGACACCGAACAGCGTATCGACACGCGTGGTGAATACCTTGAGCGCACCCTCGCCGCCGAGCAGAGCGCGGGTATCGTCGGCATAGGGGAACGAAACTTCGGCACCCTCGCTGCGACCAATCCAGTTCGCCTGCATGGTCTTGACGCGATCCGGCCAGCCCTCGAGCGTTGTCAGATCGCCGAGTAGTTCGTCAGCGTAGGCCGTGATGTTGAGGTAGTACATCGGGATTTCGCGCTTTTCGACCAGCGCGCCCGTGCGCCAACCGCGACCATCGATCACCTGCTCGTTCGCGAGCACCGTCTGATCGACCGGGTCCCAGTTGACCACCCCGGTTTTCTTGTACGCGATGCCCTTCTCACGCATGCGCAAGAACAACCATTGATTCCAGCGATAGTAGGACGGGTCGCTGGTGGCGACTTCGCGATCCCAGTCGATCGCAAAACCGAGCGACTGCAACTGCTTTTTCATGTACGCGATGTTGTCGCGCGTCCATTTGGCCGGCGCTACGCCATTGGCCATCGCGGCGTTTTCCGCCGGCAAACCGAACGCGTCCCAGCCCATCGGTTGCAGTACGTTGAGCCCCTGCATGCGCGCGAAGCGCGACAGCACATCACCGATGGTGTAATTGCGCACGTGCCCCATGTGCAGTCGACCCGACGGGTACGGGAACATGGAGAGGCAATAGAACTTGCCCCGGCTAGGCGCGTTCTCGCGAGCGGCGAAACTGCGTTGGCTATTCCAGTGGTGCTGGGCCGACCGTTCGACGACAGCCGGTTCGTAACGTTCTTCCATGGGTGTCACTCAAGATATCCGTCAACGCGAGTTGCGGATGGTACACGAGCGCACGCGTCAGGTACCTTCCGGCACCCAGTAAATCTGACCGCTCGGTAATACCCCAAAGCCCACGGCTCGGGGTGCATCGGACCCGCCGCGTGGCACGTCAACACCGAACCGATTTTCCAATGCTTCGGCGTCGCCAATCCACACCGAGCCGCCCGACAGAGGGCATTGAAGCAGCCGCGGACCGGCCTCAAGCGGGGTTGAGTCGAAATAGCTCGAATACCGCGCCGCCACCAGCGATGGCTCCGAAGCGCAGACGATCACCGAATCCAAGAACCGTGCCCCATTCGGGTGCTGCTGCACTTCGGGCTGGTAGATCAACTCCGGTCGCTCGTTACGCACGAAACACATCAGCGCTTCGGGGGTACTCGCAGCATCCAAAGCAAACCACGAGAACAATGCCTCACCGCGACGTGCACCGTAGTGAATTGGTCGGGACGCTTTTGCGAGCGACCCCACGGGCACCCGTAATCGCATCAGGCGAGCGTGCGCAGACTCAATGTCATGGACGCCGATCGCGATGATGCCGAGGGAGACATGATCTCGGATCCAAGGATAGAGGTGATGCTTAGGGGTCACGACATCGACCGCGGTCAGCTCGATGTAGCCACGCTCGAGGATGATGTGGCAACTGTGCTGACCAAGCGAAAAATGCCGACCCGTCGTCGGATCAAGTCCCATCAGCTCCTCGGGTTCGGTAACAAAAAAACCCGCTGCAATCCAAGCCTGTCGCAACGGCGCCATCGACGAACCGACCAAACCAATGTGGTCCAAAGACATCATGCCTTCATTGTTTCACAACTAGACGGATCGGAATTAACAGCAAACAGTTTGTTATGAGACAAGCCGTCCGCAGGGCCGTAGATTTCGCGCACCTTTCAGAAACTCCGAAGGACCTGCCATGTCTTCATCCGTCACCAGAGCCGTTGCTTCCCTATTGCTTGCACAAGAGGTCATCGGCGTAGCTCACGCTCAAACCGCCCAGCTCGAAGAGATCGTCGTCACGGCGCAAAAGCGCAGTCAAAATCTGCAGGACACGCCGATCGCTATCTCCGCCGTCACGGGCGAATCCATCTAGAAACTAAACATCGATGACATTGGCGCGATCGCCGCGGCCAACCCCTCTCTCGTCTACAGCGAGGCCGGTGGTGAGGCGCAACTTTACATCCGCGGCATTGGCAGCAATGTTTTCAGCGTCGGGGTCGACCAAAGCGTCGCAACGCACATCGACGGCGTCTACACCGGCCGGGCCAACATGGGCCTACGCAGTTCCTTGATATCGATCGAGTAGAGATCCTTCGCGGTCCACAAGGCTCCCTCTACGGACGCAACGCGACCGGCGGCGCCATCAACATCGTCTCGCGAGCCCCGACCGATGATTTCGAGGGTTATGTCTCTGGCCTTGTGGGTAGCTTCAATCGCGTCGATGTTCGAGGCGCCCTCTCGGGTCCGCTATCAGAACATCTCTCCGCAAGAGTAGCCGTACGCCGTTTGAAGGACGACGGCTACACCGACGATCTCGATCCACGCGGCGCCAATAAGATCGACGACAACGATCTGACCGCCGTGCGTGGTTCGCTGCGCTGGAAAAACGACACCGTGACCGCGACCCTCATCGCCGAACACAGTGAGTTCGAGAACGGCAATACCAGTATCTTTCCGATCGACAACACGGGTCTCGCGGAGAGCTTTGGCGCGAAAACCAATCGAGATATCCACAAGACGTACAACAACATGCCGAGCTTCCATAAGTGGAACACGGGTGTCTTTACGGGCAAAGTTGACTGGGCGTTGAGTGGTTCGAAGAATCTCAGCCTCACCGTCGGCTATCGCGACTGGGACAGCGATTTCCTCTTCAACACGGATGGTACGGAGATCGAGATCACACGCTCCTCGTTCATCTACCAAAGCGAGCAACTGTCGGCGGAACTGCGCCTGTCGGGCGAGAATTCATGGGGACGCTGGCTAGTCGGCGCCTACTGGTTCGATGAAGACAAGTACGGCGCCCTGGGTCTTGTTCGCTCGGGTTTCACCCCTCCTGCCGCGCTGCCACCGCGCTCGTTCGTCTTCCGCGCCGACGGCACGGGCGAGGCTAGCGCACTCTTTGGGCAACTCGACTTCAAGCTGACCGATACTTGGACCTTGAGCACCGGGCTGCGTTACAGCGACGAGAAGAAGGGCGATTTGCTCCGTCAATCCACCTTGCTGCCGGATAACGAGTTGCTCGGACTGTTCTCGCCAAATGCTATCCCTGATGCCACAGCAGCCACTGCGCGCGCTGTGAGCCGCCGATGGGACGCATGGACGCCACGTGTGGGGCTCGAATATCGTCCGTCAGCAGATCGGTTGTTCTATCTCACCTACAGCGAAGGCTTCAAATCAGGTGGGTTCAATGATCCGTCGGTCGTCAATCCACCGTTCAACCCGGAGTTCATCGATAGCGTTGAGATCGGTACCAAAACCGAGTGGTTGGGTGGACAGCTCCGCGCCAACGCGAGCGCGTTCTATTACGACTACACCGATCTGCAGGTCTCGGTTTTTGTGAGCGCAGGGAATATCACGACCACCTTCACGACCAATGCGGCCGAAGCGACCGTCAAAGGTCTGGAGTTGGATTTGCTCGCAAAGCCCACCGAGTCGCTCGACATCGCGGCCTCTTTGGCCCTTCTCGATGCGACCTACGATCGCTTTGTCACCCCGTATGGCAGTTGCAACGCAACCAATGTGAGCCTCGATGCACGCTGCGCAGGTCGCGTCGGGCTGCCACGACTGATCGATGCGGCGGGTAACAAGTTGAATAACGCGCCAGAGTTCAAGGGTTCGATCTCGGCAACCTACGGCATCAACCTGACCAACGGTGGCCGAGTCAGCATTCAGGGCGCCGCTCATCATCAGGGTCGCGTCTACTTCCTCCCTGCCAATACCTCGGTGATGTCGCAGGCGTCGTACACGCTCGTCGATGCTCGCATCGGTTACGAGAGCAAGGCGGGCAGCCTCGCCGTGGGTGCGTTCGTCAAGAACCTCACTGACGAAGACTATTTCCATAACATCGTGCAGTTCACCTCCACCAGCGACGCCCGCAAGGATGTGTTCGCCATCGGTAACGCCCTTGGTTATCCTGCTGCGGGACGCCAGTGGGGCGTCGACGTCACGTATCGTTTCGGAAATTGACATGGCACGACCGCACATCATGTTCATCCAAGCCCAGATGATTCCTTGGTCATCTGGATACCATGGAGCCCTCTACGGCGACGTCTACTCGAAGGTATTGGGCAGGGACGATACAGACGGCAGTGCGACAGTCATTATTCGTTATCCCTCCGGTTGGGAGCGGAGCGAACCGCACTCGCTCTCATGCCACGAGGAGTTTCTGGTGCTGGACGGTGCGATCAGCATCAACGGCCGGCTCTATGAAAAACACACGTATGGCTTCCTGCCG
>JBJTBK010000166.1:0-2725 GCA_046091245.1 Nevskiaceae bacterium
CAGCGGACCGTGGCACTCTCCAACTGGGTCTTAAGGCCCTCGAGATCGCTACGGGTGCGGGCGGCCAGACAAAGCCGAAGCGGCGAACCTGTCACCTCCGCACGCCGGGCCAAGTCTTCGGCAACGGCACGGCCGATGCCCTTGCCGGCCCCGGTGATCAATATGACCCGATCCTGCTGGGTTTTCTCTTTCATGATGAGCCTCTGGTAGGCTGTCGATTATGCTTGATTCATACGAAATCCGGATTCGAAAGGAAGCGCTGAAGTTCGCGGCCAGCCACATGACGGTGTTCCCGGATGGCAGCAAGGAAGCGCTGCATGGCCACAATTACTTCCCCACCCTGACCCTGACGGTGCGCGATGCCTCGTTCGAGGCCATGTTGCCGTTCTCGCACTTCAAGGCGGGCATGCGCCAGATTGCGCAAGCTTGGGACGAAAAGGTGCTGATTGCGAGTCGTAACCCGTTTTTCGCGCTGTTGCGCCAGGACGAACAGGAACTCGAGTTCACGCTCTGCGGCAAGCGCTACGTACTACCCGCTGATGAAGTGGTCGTCATCGACACCGATAACATCTCGTGCGAGACGCTGGCGCGCGCCTACTTCGACTTGCTGCGCGCGAAGCTGCCCGAGGACTTCGCGGCGGACAACGTGCGCTCGGTGTCGGTGTACATCGAAGAAAGCCCCGGGCAAGGGGCGGCGTATCAACAGACCAAGGGCTGATCTCGAGCCAACCTGAGGAGACCTATCGTGCGCAGTGCTGCCGTTTCACGCCATGCCTTCCTCTCACTGTGTACGGCGCTGAGCGTCGTTCTCGCCGGCGACCATACCGCACGCGGTGCGGAGCAGAGCACCCTGGCAGCCGTCTCCGCCGGAGAGCGCAAAACGCTATTCCGCAGCATCGATGCCGGCACGCCGCGATCTGTTGCGCTACTCGAGGAACTCGTCAATCAAAACTCAGGCACGTTCAATGTGCCCGGCGTCACGCGGGTCGCCGAGCGTTTACAGCGCGAATTTGTCGAACTCGGCTTCAGCACCCGCTGGGTCAAGATGGATGCGGTCGGCCGCGCCAATCATCTCGTGGCCGAACGACGCGGGACTCAAGGCAAACGACTGCTGCTGATCGGACACATGGACACCGTGTTCGAGCCCTTCAGCGCGTTCAAGACTCTGAAGCGCGAAGGCGATCGAGCCGCGGGGCCGGGTGTGCATGACATGAAAGGCGGTCTTGTTGTCATGATCGAGGCCTTGCGCGCCCTGCAGGCAATGGGAGCACTCGAGAATCGCTCGATCACGGTATTCATCACCGCGGAGGAGGAGTACCCCGGCGACCCGGCGAGTGTTTCGCGCGCGGAGTTCATCGAAGCCGGTAAGAATGCGGAAGCGGCGCTGTGCTTTGAATCGGGCGTCACAATCGATGGTAAAGACTATGTCTCGACCGCTCGCCGCGGCGCCACCGACTGGCGCCTCGAGGTCGAGGGCATTGCAGCGCACTCCTCCGGGATGTTCAGCCCCGGCGTAGGCGATGGCGCCATCTTCGAGATCGCGCGCATCATTGCGCGCTTTCACGACGACCGGCGCGAACCGAACTTGACCTTCCACCCCGCCATGATCGGGGGCGGTGGGGCGACGAAGCTCGAAGACAGCGGCACGGCCTCAGCCACGGGCCGTGTGAACATTGTGGCAGCCCAGGCCCAGGCGCTCGGTGATATCCGCGCTCTGACACCTGAGCAGCTCGAGCGAACCAAGCAGAAGATGCAGGCGATCGTCGGAGCGAGCCTGCCGCAGACCAAGGCCAAGATCGAGTTCAGGGATTTCATGCCGCCGATGGCGCCGACACCTCGCAACCAAGCGCTGTTCGCGCAGTACGCCGCGCAGAGCGAGGCAGCAGGGCTCGGCTCCGTTCTCGAGCTCGATCCGATGCAGCGTGGCGCGGGTGACTCCGCCTGGATCTCGCCTTATGTGGCGACTGTTACCGGACTTGGCATGAGCGGCGGCGGCAGCCACACCATCAACGAGACGGTCGAATTGCCGACCCTGCAAAAGCAGGCCAAGCGCGCGGCGCTACTGATCCGGGCCTTGACGCGCTAGTCAGTGGTACTCGCTCGCGATCCGAGCGGCGGAAGACGCGTGCTCATCCGCTCGGTGGCCGGCCGGTGTGCTAGATCGGCGGGATCGTCCTCCATCAAAAACCCGCCCGATTGACGCTGCCACAGCGTGGCGTAGACGCCGCCGCGCTCCAGCAGTTCACGGTGCGTGCCCTGCTCGACGATAACGCCTTGATCCATGATGACCAGACGGTCCATTGCAGCAATGGTAGAGAGTCGGTGCGCCACCGCGATCACCGTCTTACCCTCCATCAACGCGTAGAGATTTTCCTGGATGGCCTGCTCAACCTCGGAATCCAGCGCGCTCGTGGCCTCATCCAGCACGAGGATCGGTGCGTTTTTGAGCAGCACGCGCGCGATCGCGACTCTCTGACGTTGTCCGCCCGACAGTTTGACCCCCCGCTCCCCCACGTGCGCGTCAAGGCCGCGGCGGCCGGACGGGTCCACCAGCGCTGCGATGAACTCATCGGCATGGGCTTTGCGTGCTGCCGAAGCAACCTCGGCCAGCGTGGCCTCAGGTTTGCCGTACCGGATATTCTCGAGCACCGAGCGGTGCAACAGCGAGGTGTCCTGGGTCACGACACCGATCGCCGCGCGCAGTGAGTCTTGAGTCACCGTCGCA
>JBJTBK010000167.1:0-9685 GCA_046091245.1 Nevskiaceae bacterium
CTACGGCAAGATCCTCGCTCACGACGTAGTGAACACCGAGACCGGCGAGATCATCGCCAAGGCCAACGAGGTGATCACCGCGGCCTCGGCCGAGAAGATCATCGAAGCGGGCATCACCGAAGTGCGCACGCTGTACGTGAACGACCTCGATCGCGGTCCGTACGTGTCTGACACGCTGCGCATCGATGCGACCCGCAATCGCCTCGAGGCCCTCGTCGAGATCTACCGCATGATGCGCCCCGGCGAACCGCCGACCCGCGATGCAGCCGAAAATCTCTTCAGCAACCTGTTCTTCAACCCCGAGCGTTACGACCTCTCGGCCGTCGGCCGCATGAAGTTCAACCGTCGCGTGGGTCGCAAGGAAATCACCGGTTCGAACGTCATCTCCAAGGAAGACATCCTCGATGTCCTCAAGGTGTTGATCGCCATCCGTAACGGCGATGGCACCGTCGATGACATCGATCACCTCGGTAACCGTCGTGTTCGCTCAGTCGGCGAAATGGCCGAGAACGCATTCCGCGTGGGTCTCGTGCGCGTCGAGCGTGCGGTCAAGGAGCGGCTGAACATCGCCGAGAGCGAGCCGCTGATGCCGCAGGAGATGATCAACGCCAAGCCGGTGGCGGCAGCAGTCAAGGAATTCTTTGGTTCCTCGCAGCTCAGCCAGTTCATGGATCAGAACAACCCGCTCTCCGAAGTCACGCACAAGCGGCGTGTCTCGGCGCTCGGCCCAGGCGGCTTGACCCGCGAGCGTGCCGGCTTCGAAGTGCGCGACGTGCACCCGACGCACTACGGTCGCGTTTGCCCGATCGAAACGCCGGAAGGTCCGAACATCGGTCTCATCAATTCCTTGTCGGTCTACGCGCGCACCAACCAGTACGGCTTCCTCGAGACGCCGTACCGCCGCGTGGAGAACGGTCGCATCACCGACAAAATCGACTACCTCTCGGCCATCGAAGAGGGCGAGTTCGCGATCGCGCAGGCGAACGCCAACGCCAATGCCAAGGGTGAATTGTCGGACGAGCTCGTCTCGTGCCGCTTCCAGAACGAGTTCACGTTGATGCCGCGCGAGCGCATCAACTACATGGACGTGTCGCCGAAGCAAATCGTGTCGGTTGCCGCGTCGCTGATCCCGTTCCTCGAGCACGACGCCGCCAACCGCGCGTTGATGGGTTCGAACAGGCAGCGTCAGGCCGTGCCGACGCTTCGTACCGAGGCGCCCCTCGTCGGCACCGGCATGGAACGCCCGGTGGCGATCGACTCGGGCGTCACTGTCATCGCCCGTCGTGGCGGCGTGGTCGACTCGGTCGATGCTTCGCGCATCGTCGTGCGCGTCAACGATGCCGAGACCACCTCGGCTGAGCCCGGCGTCGACATCTACAACCTCACGAAGTACACCCGTTCCAACCAGAACACCTGCATCAACCAGCGTCCGCTGGTGTCGGCGGGGGATGCCATCGCGCGCGGCGACGTGCTCGCCGACGGCCCGTCCACCGACCTCGGCGAGCTCGCGCTCGGTCAAAACATGCTGGTCGCGTTCATGCCGTGGAATGGCTACAACTTCGAAGACTCAATCCTCATCTCCGAGCGCGTGGTGCAGGAAGATCGCTTCACCACGATCCACATTGAGGAGCTCACCTGCGTCGCCCGTGACACCAAGCTCGGCTCCGAGGAAATCACCGCGGACATTCCGAACGTGGGTGATCAGGCGCTCAACAAGCTCGACGAAGCGGGCATCGCCTGGATCGGCGCCGAAGTGCGGGCTGGCGATATTCTGGTCGGCAAGGTAACGCCGAAGGGCGAAACCCAGCTGACGCCTGAAGAGAAGTTGCTGCGAGCGATCTTCGGCGAGAAGGCGAGCGACGTGAAGGACACATCGCTGCGCGTGCCGCCGGGCATGGATGGCACGGTCATCGATGTGCGCGTGTTCACGCGCGACGGCGTCGAGAAGGACTCGCGCGCGCTGTCGATCGAAAAGGCTGAAATCGAGCGCGTGCGCAAGGATTTCGGTGACCAGCAGCGCATCCTCGAAGATGACATGTTCCAGCGCGTGCGCGGCATGCTCGTCGGCAAGGTGGCTGCGGGCGGTCCGCAGAAGCTCAAGTCGGGCACCAAGATCACCGCTGAGTACCTCGATGGACTCAACCGCGATGAGTGGTTTGCGATTCGTCTCGACGATGAAGAAGCGAACACGCAGCTCGAGTCGACGGCTGAGCGTCTGCGCGAACAGCGCAGGATGTTCGAAGCCAAGCTCGAGAACAAGCGCGGCAAGATCACGCAGGGTGACGATCTGTCGCCGGGCGTGCTGAAGATGGTCAAGGTTTACCTTGCCGTGAAGCGCCGCGTGCAGCCGGGTGACAAGATGGCCGGCCGTCACGGTAACAAGGGCGTCATCTCGACCATCGTCCCGGTGGAAGACATGCCGTACCTCGAAGACGGTACGCCGGTCGACGTCGTGCTGAACCCGCTCGGCGTGCCTTCGCGCATGAACGTCGGTCAGGTGCTCGAAACGCACTTGGGCTGGGCGGCCAAGGGGCTCGGCCTCAAGATCGGTCGCATGCTCGAGGCGCAGCAGGCGCTCGGCGAGGTGCGCAACTTCGTCTCGCGCGTCTACAACGAGACAGGCGGTCAGAAGGAAGCCATCGACACTCTGAACGACGCCGAAGTGGTGGCGCTTGCGCGCAACCTCTCGCGTGGCGTGCCGATTGCGACGCCGGTGTTCGACGGCACTGCGGAATCCGAGATCAAGCGCTTGCTTGAACTCGCCGATTTGCCGGTGTCGGGTCAGACCCACCTCACCGACGGTCGCACGGGCGAGCGCTTCGAGCGGCCGGTAACGGTGGGCTACATGTACATGCTCAAGCTCAACCACCTGGTCGATGACAAGATGCACGCCCGTTCAACGGGGCCGTACTCGCTCGTCACGCAGCAGCCGCTCGGCGGCAAGGCGCAGTTTGGTGGCCAGCGCTTCGGCGAAATGGAAGTGTGGGCACTCGAGGCCTACGGCGCGGCTTACACGCTGCAGGAAATGCTCACCGTGAAGTCGGACGACGTGAATGGCCGGACGAAGATGTACAAGAACATCGTCGACGGCAATCACCAGATGGATGCCGGCATGCCCGAATCGTTCAACGTGCTCGTCAAAGAAATTCGCTCTTTGGCGATCAACGTCGAACTGGAACAGGATTGAGGTGCAGTCATGAAAGATATTCTGAACATCTTCAAGCAGAACGCACCCGTCGAGCACTTCGACTCGATCAAGATCGGGCTGGCCTCGCCCGAGATGATCAAGTCCTGGTCTTTCGGCGAGGTGAAGAAGCCCGAGACGATCAACTACCGCACCTTCAAGCCGGAGCGCGATGGCCTTTTCTGCGCCAAGATCTTCGGGCCGGTGAAGGACTACGAGTGCTTGTGCGGCAAGTACAAGCGACTCAAGCATCGCGGTGTCGTCTGCGAGAAGTGCGGCGTTGAGGTCACCCAGTCGAAGGTGCGCCGCGATCGCATGGGCCACATCGAGCTTGCCTCGCCGGTCGCGCACATCTGGTTCCTCAAGTCGCTGCCCTCGCGCATCGGCCTGATGCTCGACATGACGCTGCGTGAAATCGAGCGCGTGCTGTACTTCGAAGCCTTCGTCGTGATCGATCCGGGCATGACCACCATGACCCGCGGTCAATTGCTGACCGATGAGATGTATCTCGAGGCCATCGAGCAGCATGGCGATGAGTTCGACGCCCGCATGGGTGCCGAGGCCATTCACGAATTGCTGCGTTCGCTCGATCTGCAGGCCGAGGTCAACAAGGCCCGCGAGGACATGGCGAATACGGCTTCCGAGACCAAGCTCAAGCGCCTCTCCAAGCGTTTGAAACTGATCGAGTCGTTCATCGAGTCGGGCAACAAGCCCGAGTGGATGGTCATGACCATCCTGCCGGTGCTGCCGCCCGATCTGCGCCCGCTCGTGCCGCTCGATGGCGGTCGCTTCGCGACCTCTGATCTGAACGATTTGTACCGTCGCGTGATCAACCGCAACAACCGCCTGCGGCGGCTGCTCGAGTTGAATGCGCCGGACATCATCGTGCGCAACGAAAAGCGCATGCTGCAGGAAGCGGTCGACGCACTGCTCGATAACGGTCGTCGCGGTCGCGCCATCACGGGCACCAACAAGCGTCCGTTGAAGTCGCTGGCCGACATGATCAAGGGCAAGCAGGGTCGCTTCCGTCAGAACCTGCTCGGCAAGCGCGTCGACTACTCGGGCCGTTCGGTCATCGTGGTGGGTCCGACGCTGCGTCTGCACCAGTGCGGTCTGCCGAAGAAAATGGCTCTGGAGCTCTTCAAGCCGTTCATCTTCCAGAAGCTGCAGTTGCGCGGTGATGCTTCGACCATCAAGGCCGCCAAGCGGCTCGTCGAGCGCGAAGGACCGGAGGTGTGGGACATTCTCTCGGAAGTCATCCGCGAGCATCCCGTGCTGCTCAACCGCGCACCGACGCTGCACCGCCTCGGCATCCAGGCGTTCGAGCCGGTGCTGATCGAAGGCAAGGCCATCCAGCTGCACCCGCTCGTCTGCACGGCGTTCAACGCCGACTTCGACGGTGACCAGATGGCTGTGCACGTGCCGCTGTCGCTGGAAGCGCAGCTCGAAGCGCGCGCGTTGATGATGTCGTCGAACAACATCCTCTCGCCCGCCAACGGTGACCCGATCATTGTGCCGTCGCAGGACGTGGTGCTCGGGCTCTACTACATGACTCGTGAGCGCGTCGGTGCGACCGGCGAAGGCATGATGTTCACTGACGTGGGCGAGGTGCACCGCGCGTACGAGACGCGCCAGGTTCATCTGCAGGCGCGCATCAGCGTGCGCATCCGCGAAGTCGTACCGCAGGACGACCAGTGGGTTGAGCGCCGCCGTCTCGTCAAGACGACGGTGGGCCGCGCGTTGCTCTCCGAAGTCATCCCCGATGGCCTGTCCTTCGACATCGTCAACCAGGACATGACCAAGAAGGCGATCTCGGCGACGATCAACGCCTGCTATCGCCAGCTTGGCCTAAAGGACACGGTGATTTTCGCCGACCGTCTGATGTACACCGGGTTCCATTACGCGACCCGGGCGTCGGTGTCCTTCGGCATCGACGACATCGTCATCCCTGAGCAGAAGGTGAAGATCGTCGCTTCGGCCGACAAGGAAGTGAAGGAGATCCAGGACCAATACGCCTCGGGTCTCGTCACCAACGGCGAGCGTTACAACAAGGTCGTGGATATCTGGTCGCGAGCGAATGATCAAGTCGCCAAGGCGATGATGGAAAAGCTCGGCAGCGAAGAGGCGACTGACTCGAAGGGCGTGAAGCAGCGCCAGAAGTCGTTCAACTCGATTTTCATGATGGCCGACTCGGGTGCTCGTGGTAGCGCGGCGCAGATCCGTCAGCTCGCCGGCATGCGCGGCCTGATGGCCAAGCCTGACGGCTCGATCATCGAGACGCCGATCACGGCGAACTTCCGTGAAGGCCTCAATGTGTTGCAGTACTTCATCTCGACGCACGGCGCCCGCAAGGGTCTGGCCGACACCGCGTTGAAGACCGCCAACTCGGGTTACCTGACTCGTCGTCTCGTCGACGTCGCGCAGGATCTCGTGGTTACGGAGACCGACTGCGGCACCACCAACGGCCTCACGGTCACACCGCTCGTCGAGGGCGGTGACGTGGTCGAAGGTCTCGGTGAGCGCGTGCTCGGTCGCGTGGTCGTCGAAGACGTGCTGAAGCCGGGCGGCAAGGGCGCGGTGCTGCTGCCCGCCGGAACACTGATCGACGAGCAGCTCGTGCGCTTGCTCGAGATGCAAGGCGTCGATCAGGTCAAGGTGCGATCGCCCATCACCTGCGACACGCGCTACGGCGTTTGAGCCATGTGCTACGGGCGCGATCTCGCGCGCGGTCGCATCATCAACATCGGTGAAGCAGTCGGCGTCATGGCCGCGCAGTCGATCGGTGAGCCGGGTACGCAGCTGACCATGCGTACCTTCCACATCGGTGGTGCCGCATCGCGTGCGGCTGCCGCTTCGAGCGTGGAAGTGCGCAACAAGGGCACGCTGCGCTTCCATAACGTGAAGACGGTGGCTCATGAGAAGGGTCACCTCGTCGCGGTGTCCCGTTCGGGTGAAATCGGCGTGGTCGACGAGTTCGGCCGCGAGCGCGAGCGTTACAAGATCCCGTACGGTGCGCAAATCAACGCCCGCGAGGGCAATCAGGTGGCCGCCGGGCAGTCGGTTGCCACTTGGGATCCGCACACCCACCCGGTCGTCACCGAAGTGGCGGGTTTCCTGCGCTTCCAGGACTTCGTCGATGGGCCCACTGTGACGCGTCAGGTGGACGAGGTCACGGGTCTGTCGTCGGTCGTCGTCATGGACGGCACCAAGCAGCGCGGTGGCAAGGAGCTGCGTCCGACCATCAAGCTGGTCAACGCCAAGGGCAAGGAAGTGCCGTTCGCCAATACCGAGATCCCGGCGGTCTACACGCTGCCGGCCGGCGCCCTCATCAGCCTCGAGGACGGGGCCAAGGTGTCGGTGGGCGACGTTATCGCCCGCATCCCGCAGGAGTCTTCGAAGACCCGCGACATCACCGGCGGTCTGCCGCGTGTGGCGGATCTGTTCGAAGCGCGCAAGCCGAAGGACCAGGCGATCCTCGCCGAGAAGAGCGGTACCGTCAGCTTCGGCAAGGAGACCAAGGGCAAGCGCCGTCTCGTCATCACCGAAGAGAAGGGTGAGAAGTACGAGGAGTTGATCCCGAAGTGGCGTCAACTCAACGTGTTCGAGGGTGAGCAGGTCACGCGCGGCGAAGTCATCGCCGATGGCGAGCCGAACCCGCACGACATCCTGCGTCTGCAGGGCGTGCAGCCGCTCGCGAACTTCCTCGTGCGCGAAATCCAGGACGTTTACCGTCTGCAGGGCGTGAAGATCAACGATAAGCACATCGAAGTGATCATCCGTCAGATGCTGCGCAAGGCCGAAGTCACGGGCGCGGGCGAAACTCCGCTGCTCAAGGGCGAGCAGCTCGACCGCTCGCGTGCGCTCGATATCAACGATCGCACCGGCGCCGACGGCAAGCAGTTGGCGACGTTGGCCCCTGTGCTGCTCGGTATCACCAAGGCGTCGCTCGCCACGGAGTCGTTCATTTCGGCCGCCTCGTTCCAGGAGACCACCCGCGTGCTCACCGAAGCTGCGGTACGCGGTCTCAAGGACGACCTGCGTGGTCTGAAGGAGAACGTCATCGTCGGTCGGCTGATTCCGGCGGGTACCGGTTTTGCGGCCCTTGCGCAACGGCGACGCAAGCTCGACGACTCAAGCACCCGTCGTTTCGTGGAGCTCGGCTCCGCGGGTGGCGAAGGTGATGACTCGGCGGTCGGCGAGGAAGAGAGCGCAGCCGGCTGAGGTGTGAACCCTCGTGGATGAACCTGCAGGCAGCATTACGGATAGCGCGGACGGTCTCTCAGGAATGAGTGACCGTCCGCACCGCATGCCGCCGGGGCACCCGACTCCCGTGCGAGTGCTGTTGCGGGGCCTCGAGTTGATTCAAGTGCTCAATCGGCACGGCTCGCTGACCACTGCGGCGCTCAGCCAAAAGCTGCGTCTGGCGCGAACCACCGTCAATCGATGTCTCGCCACGCTCGAGGCGAGCGGCTTTGTCGAGCGGCTGCCGTCGCGGCGTTACGCGCTCACCCTGAAGGCGTGCTTGTTGAGCCACGGTTTCGATGCGGCCACTGAGCGTATTGAGCCGGTGCGAGTCGCGCTGCACGCCTCGTCGGCCAAAGTTCAATGGCCGATGAGTTTGATGCGGCTGCAGTTCCCGCAGATGTTCATCGAGGATTCGACCGACCGCGAGAGTGGGTTTGCCGTCGAGTATTTCGAGCGCGGCATGCTCGTTCCAGTGCTGACCACGGCCTCCGGCCGCGCCTTGCTCGCTTTTTCCGGCACACGTGTTCGCGAACTGTTGCTCGAGCACCTTTGGCCGAATCGCCCCGAAGAGACTCAGGCATCCTGGGCGGATCGGGCCGCGCTCGATCGGGAGCTCGCCACCACCCGCGAGCGAGGCTACGCGCGCTCGACGCGACCGCTGCGTCTGACGGAACAGGGCAGCATTGCCGTGCCCATCATGGCCGACGGTGAACCGGTGGCCGCACTCGCGGTGCGCTTTGCGCTCTCGGCGGTGTCGTTCGAGGAGGCGCGCAAGCGTTTGTTGCCCGCCTTGCAGGACATCGCCCTCGGTAAGGTCGCGTGAATACCATCACCTCGATGGATCCTGCACTGCGCAAGGCCATCGAGACGCTGCACGCTGATCGTCGGCGCATTTGGGCCTGATGGCCTCGGCAAGCGGGCGCGAACGCTGTCACGGGAGGGGACGATGCTCGGACTGCTGACTCCCGAGCATCACCGTATCTACGGGCTCAATTGACTCGATCCGTCACCACTTCAACAGCTTTTCCCCCAGCAATGTGCCGAACGCCAAGGCGGGCGTGAGCGACAAGCCGCCGACGAACGCATCGCCCGAGGTGCGACCAAAACCGAGTACTTCGCCTGCGGCATACAAATTCTTGATCGGTTTGCCTCCCTTGCCGAGCACCCGCAAGCCGGCATCTACCTTCAGGCCCACTGGACTGAGTACCGTAATGCCCTGTGCCTTGATGCCATAGAACGGCGCTTTCTCGATGCGCCGGATCAAGAACTGCTTGCCCTGCTGCGCATCCACACCGGCGTCTACTGCAGCGTTGTACTGCCGAACCGTCCGCAGCAGCTTGGCCGAGGGCACGCCGAGTTTACGCGCGAGTTCAACCAAAGTTTTCGCTTTGACGAACGCTGGGTGACGGCCGAATTTCGCGCGATAGACGGGTGTCGGGTCGAGGGTCATGGTCGCCGCGTTCTGCAGGATGCCCTCGTCAAAGACGATGTTCATTGCGAGGCCGGGTTGACGCAGCAGTGCGCGTTCGCGGTAGTCAATGCTCGGGTGGTCCTCCTGCATGAAGCGCTCGCCACGTCGATCGACGAAAATCTCCCACACTTTGCGCGCATTCGGCGAGAGCGTCAGGAACGCTCCGCTGCGCCCGTCACGAGGATCGTCCAGCACGCCGGCGAAGGTGCAGAGAAACTTGCTGCCGCCGTCGGCCACTGCACCGAGCGCCTGAGCGCTGATCAGTCCATCGCCGCGCGAGTAGGGGTTGACGTGCGAGCAGAGTGGATATTGCGGCGTGAGTTCTTCCCATAAGGCTTGGTTCGCGGCATACCCACCCGAGGCGAGGACGACGTTGCTGCCAAGGAAATCAAAATCGCCGTTTGGCGTGCTGACGCGCACGCCCGTCACCGCGCCGCGATCGTCGGTCAGCAACGAGCGCATGCGGTGCTGCAGGCGCAGGTCGATGCGCCCTTCGCGGACGAGACGATCATGCGTCGGTCGAAGTGCCTCGAGCACCGAGAGTCCTTTGTTCGCGCCCCAGAGGTATCGCCGTGTCGAGTACGCCTCGTGCGCTTCGCCCGCGACCGGCGTACCCGGTGCAGGTTGGAAGCCAAGGTCCATCAGCCAGTCGATGGTGGCGGCGGCGTGATCGACGAAGAGTCGCAAAACCACCGGGTCGATGTTGCCGTGGGCGATGCGCTGCGCATCGCGGTAATGCTCATCCGGACTGTCTTCGATGCCTTGCGCTTTCTGCAGTCGCGTAC
>JBJTBK010000168.1:0-3548 GCA_046091245.1 Nevskiaceae bacterium
CTTGGCCCTTGCGCCGCCGTTCATCGCGAGCGAGCGCGAGATTCGCGATGCCGTGGAGGCCTTGCGCGAATCCTTGCGCGCTGCCGCAGCACAGAACTGACTGGGGCACCCGAGGCCCACCGCCCGAGCACGGCGCTGTGCTCGCCTCAACCGGCGAGCAGCACCTGCTCAGCGTGTTCAAGGGCTTCAGGTGTGCCGCAGAGCACCACCTGATCGCCCTGCTCGAGCCGAACCTCGTCGCAGGGCGCGCGTAGCACTTGATCTCGACGTACCACCCGATCGATGCGCACAGGCCCGAGCGCGGGCACCAGAGTCTCGATCTGCTTGCCAATACCCGCGGCGCCCGGCGGTATCACCACGCTCGCCAGCTCTTCGCTGAGCTCAGGACCATCGAGCTGCGGCAGCTCGAGCTCTCCGCGGACCAGCCCACGCAGACTCTGGTAGCGATCGCTGCGCATGCTGCCGATCGTTTGCACCACGCGTGACACCGGTGTCTTGAGCGCGAGCAGCGCATGCGAGGCCAGCATCAGGCTGGCCTCGAAAGTTTCCGGCACGACTTCAGTGGCACCGGCCGCACGCAACTCCTCGAGGCGCGTGTCATCCTGCGTGCGCACCAAGATCGGCAAATCGACACTGAAGCGGCGGATGGCGCGCACGATGCCGAGCGCCACGTCCGGGTCCGAGAACGTCACCACCACGGCGCTTGCTGAGTCGATGCCCACGCGCTGCAGCAACTCTTCGTCTGCCGCATCACCGTACAGCGCCGGCAGTCCAGCCTGGCGTGCGGCGCGAACTCGGGCGGGATCCAAATCCATGGCGAGGAACTCGATGCCTTGGAACTCCAGCACACGCGCCAAGTTTTGCCCCACGCGACCGAACCCGCAGAGCAGCACGTGCTCGCGGGTGGCAACGCCCTGCAACAGCGGATCGCCGGAGGCGCCGACCACAGCGGGCACTGACTCTTCGCGCCGCTCGCGAAGGAGCGATCGGGCGATCGCGCGGTTATGACGCAGCAACAGCGGTGCGCTGACCATGCTGAGTACGATCGCCACCAATAGCGGTTGAGTCCGAGTCTGATCGACCACATTTCCCTGGATCAAAATAGTCAGAATCGCCACACCGAACTCGCCCGCGACCGACAACACGAGCCCCGTTCGGACCGCTTTGAATCGCGGCAAACCGAACGCCAACCCGACGCCCGCCATCAGCAGGGTTTTGATCAGCGTCACCGCCAAGAGGATCGCAAGCACCACAACCCATTCGTCATACAGCACGCGTAGATCAAGCAGCATGCCGACAGAGATGAAGAACAGACCTAGAAGGATGTCGCGAAACGGCCGGATCACCGCCTCGACCTGATGTCGATACTCCGTCTCGGCGAGCATCACGCCAGCCAAAAACGCACCGGTGGCCATCGAGATACCGGCCAAGTGCGACACCCACGCAGACCCGAGTGCGACGAGCAGCACCGCGAGCGTGAACAGTTCGCGCAAGCGACTGTGCGCAATCTCGTAAAGCAAGGGGCGCAACGCATAACGCCCCGCCAGCAATACCACGGCCAGAGCCAACACACCCGCGCCCACCGCAGCGACGATGCCCGAGACACTGAAGGCAGTGCTTCCGGCCGCGAGCGCGCCGGCGAGCACGAGAAACGGCACGAAGGCGAGATCCTGAAATAGCAGCACGCTGAACGCCATGCGCCCATGGGTGCGATTGATCTCGGCCTGTTCTGTGAGCTGTTGGACGACGATGGCTGTCGAGCTCACGGCGACTGCACCGCCGAGTGCGATGGACGCCAGCAGTGGCACATCAAAGAGTGCGAAGGCGGCGGCACCGACACCGGCAGTCAGCGCCATCTGCACGGTGCCTACGCCGAATACCTCACGCCGTAGGGCCACCATGCGCGGCCAGGAAAACTCGAGCCCGAGTGTAAACAGGAGAAACACCACACCGAGTTCGGCGAGCAGCCGCGTCGTGTCCGAGCCGCTGGTCAGACTGAGTGCATGCGGCCCAAGCAGCGCACCTACGGCGAGGTAGCCAAGAATCGCGGGCAGCCCGACACGCCGAGCGAACGCCACCACGAGCACGGCCGCCGCCAGCAACAACAGCACTGCGGCGAGCGGATCCTCGATCATTGGCAGTTCAACTTACAGCGGACAGGACACTCCCGTACCACCGAGCCCACAGTAACCGGCCGGATTCTTGGCCAGATATTGTTGGTGATAGTCTTCGGCATAGTAGAACTCCGGCGCAGCGCGCACCTCGGTGGTAATCCCCCCGAAACCTTGGGCCTGCAGCTGCGTCTGGTAGCGCGCACTACTGCGCTGAGCCTCTTCGAGCTGCTCGGCGGATGTGCAGTAGATCACCGATCGGTACTGCGTGCCGAGATCGTTGCCCTGACGCATGCCCTGAGTGGGATCATGCCGCTCCCAGAAGGCCCGCAGCAGCGCTGCGTAGCTCACCACCGCAGGATCAAAGAACACGCGCACGACTTCAGCGTGCCCCGTTTGACCCGAGCACACTTCCTCGTACGTCGGGTTTGGCGTGTGGCCACCCGCATAGCCGACTGCCGTGGAGAGCACGCCCGGGATTTGCCAGAACAAACGCTCGGCACCCCAGAAGCAGCCCATGCCGAACACGGCCTCGGCAACTCCGGGTGCAAACGCCGGTCGCAGTGGCGCACCGTTGACAAAATGCGTCGCCGGGATCGGCATGGGTTGAGCGCGCCCGGGCAACGCATCGGCCGCACTGACAAGTTCACTTTTTCGTTTGAAGAGAGCCATGTTGCAAGTCTGTCGCTCACGCCCGGCAAGTTCAAGTTGGGACGCGGTTTGGGTTACGCTACGCGCATGAGTGTGTGTCATGCCCATAACCTTCGCGTCGCTCCCGACGATACCGAGCGCCCCTTTGGTGTACGCGTCTCTTTGCGCGCGGAGGATCCGTTTCGAACGCTACTCGGCGCCGACTGGAGCCGCACGCACTGGTTCGCGAGTGCCGAGGAGCGGGATGCAGCGCTGCTCGAGATGAGCCGCAAACATGAGTTCTCGAGACCCGGCGATCGCCCGGCGCTCGTCTACGAAAAAGTTCAGAACGTCCGGCCGAGGAAGAGGTAAAACGCGGTCCGGTCCTCACCGAAACCGGTGCCGAGATAGACCGGACCAAACAGGGTGTCGAAACCGAAAAACAGGCTGCCCTGCTTGCGCGCGGAGCCCAAACTGATCTCGCTACGCCGATCCCAGACGTTGCCGGCCTCGAGCGAAAGACCCGCGTAGGCGGGCACGTTCAAAAACCCCTCCCCGCCGCGACCAATTTGCCGGTAGTACATCAACCGCGCGATCGCGAAATGACGGCCCGAGATCGAATCGGGCGCGAGCCCCGAGAGATTCAGGAAGCCGCCGAGTGGAAACAGCGCCCGGACACTCCCGGGCTGTGAATCGGCGCTGGTGCCGAACGATACCCAAGCCACCCCCGTATCGCGTCCGCGGGACCGAGCGATCAAGCCATCGACACTCAGCAGATCGGCCGTCCCGTCCGAGCCCAGATCCGTG
>JBJTBK010000169.1:0-9088 GCA_046091245.1 Nevskiaceae bacterium
AATTGCGGGGATTCTGCCGAGCCCACCGGCGCGTCGGGGCACCCTGAGCAATTTGTTGTGATTTAGCAACGTTTTCTGTGCTTTTAGTGGTCGAGCCCGCATTCGTGACGTGACAGGCGGCACATTTGGTCGGTATCGGTCTGGAAGAATGTTGCCTATCTGGGTATTTTGAGGCGGTAGGCAGGGATTCCGAGTCCGTCGTGGGTGAGACTCAAACGTGGCGCCAAGGACCAAAAGTCTCTTCGTAGCAGTGTTGTCGCTGGTCGGCGCGGTGTCATACCGCGTCGTGGCGCAGCCGCAGACGACGATTACGCTGACGGCTGCCGCGCCTTCCGTGGCTGTGGGCAAAACCACAACGCTGCGCTGGACCTCAAACGCCGATTCTTGTGTTGCCTCGGGCGGTTGGACGGGGACGTTCTCGGGACGGCAGGCCCTATCGGGGTCTCAAGTCGTTGGCCCGCTCAGCAATCGCGATAATCAGTTCACGCTAACCTGCTCCGGGCCGGGCGGCTCGGCCAGTCGCAGTGTCACCGTCCAAGCGCTGCCCGCACCTTCGATCAAACTGCAAGGCTCGGCCGTGGCGCTCCTGCCCGGCGAATCCTTGACCCTCGAGTGGTCCGCAGCCGACGCCACCAGCTGTTCGGCGAGCGGTGGATGGACGGGGAACAAGGACCTCAGCGGCACGGAGTCTTTGCCCAATCAAACGCGCGGCAACAAGACGTTCACACTCAGTTGTCGTGGCATAGGTGGCTCGACGAAAGAAACGGTACGCGTGTCGGTGGCTGCGGCACCCGCCGTCACGTTTACGGCCGCGGCCACCGCAGTACTGTCGGGGCGTACGACCTCGCTGCGCTGGCGCAGCACGGATGCCACGGAGTGCACGGCGAGCGGTGACTGGAGCGGCGTAAAGGGTCGGTCCGGGTCTGAACCCATCGGTCCGATCGTCAATGAGCAGTACGTCTATACGCTGACTTGCAAGGGTCCTACCGGCGAAGACACCGAGACGGTGATCGTTGAGAAGGTCGACCCACCCACTCTCGATCTCACGCTCGACAAATACGGCGCTAAGCCCGGCGAGTCTGTCGTCATCCGCTGGACCAGCACCGATGTGCAGAGCTGCCAAGCAAGTGGCGCATGGAGCGGGCCAAAGGCGGCCTCCGGTCAAGAGACGTTAAGCAATTTCACCTCGAACGGAAAACGCACTTATAACCTTAGTTGCAAGGGTGGCGGTGGTTCCGTGCGCGATTCGGTGGTGCTCGAGGTAACGCCGCCTCCGACGATCAGTTTTTCGGCCTCGCCCGCCGAGGTGACCGAGGGTGCGGCGGCTTCGTTGCGATGGTCTGCACAAGACGCCACCACCTGCGTGGCCAGTGGCGATTGGACGGGGGATCGTGGTCGTTCGGGATCCGCCTCGACCGGACCGCTCAATAAAATCGAAAGTACCTTCACGCTGACCTGTACGGGTGCCAACGGCTCGAGTTCATCGACCGTGAAGATCAAAGTGCTACCGCCGCCCGATGTGCAGTTCACCCTGAGCTCCCCGTCAGCGTCGCCCAATTCCAGCATTACGCTGAACTGGTCGAGCGCGAACGCTACTTCTTGCCGTGCCAGCGGTGGTGCGTGGAGCGGCGAGCGCAGCACTGCAGGGTCTCTGGTGATACCCAATCTCACGCCGGGCGACAAAAAATTCACCCTGACCTGCACAGGCTCTGGCGGCAGCACAGTGATCGATCGAACGCTGATCGTTTCTGATCCGCCAAAGATTACGCTGACGGCGGACAAAACAACGGTTGCTTCGGGCGGCAGCGTCACGCTGAGTTGGACAGTGACTAATGCGGAGTCGTGTTTGGCGAGCGGCCAGTGGAGTGACGCCAAAAATAAGTCGGGCGGTTCCGAGACGGTGGGACCCCTGACCCGTCGGAGCAGTGATTTTATATTGACTTGTCGCGGCCGCGCGGGCGACGAGGCGAGCGTTACCCGCACCGTCTCGGTCACCGGTACGGCTGAGATTGAGTCGTTCACTGCAGCTTCTTCCACCATTAAAGCCGGCGGACGAGCCACGCTGACTTGGAGTAGTACAGGCGCGAGCGAGTGCGCGGCGGGTGGTGATTGGAGCGGTTCTCGGCCGACATCAGGCACAGCGACTACGGACGCGCTGGCGCAAGGCGAGCGGAATTTCACACTGACCTGCTCCAATGCAGGAAATTCTGACCTGCGTACCGTCAAGGTCAACGTGATTGCGCCGACCGGCGAACTCACGCCTTCGACGCTGGCCTTTGGTGAGCAGGCTGCGGGCGCCGTAAGCACGCCGCGGAATGTCGTACTTCGTAATACGTCGACCGTCACGCTCGGTATCAGCGGGTTCGCGTTCCTCGGTGCCAACGCAGGCGAATTCACGCAGACCAATGATTGCCCGTCGTTGATCAACCCGCAGGCGACCTGCACGATCGCAGTCACGTTCTCGCCGACAAGTGGTGGTAACAAGGCTGCGAGTCTGCGCATCGCGTCGGATTCGCAGACCGGGGCTATCACCGTCGGACTGACGGGCACTGCAGTGGCTGCGGCTCGGATTGCGCTGTCGACGGCCTCGCTGAATTTTGGCAGCCAAACCGTGGCGGTTGCGAGTGAAGGGCGTGCGATCACGCTCAAGAACGAAGGTAATGCGCCGCTTGCGATAAGCGGCCTCGTAGTTGGCGGTGCCGCGGCCGCTCAGTTTAGCCAAGCCAATGATTGCCCGGCCTCGCTTGCCGTCGGCGCGACCTGCACGGTGACCGTGCGTTTCACGCCGGCTGACCCGGGCGCCAAGGCGGCGACACTCGCAGTTAATTCAAACGCAGCCAACGGGGTGGCGAATATTGCACTGGCTGGCGAAGGGGCGTCGGTGCCTGTCGCCGTGCTGGGTGCGACTACGGTGAATTTTGATCGAGTGGCAGTGGGTTCGACCGGTGCGACGCGCCAGGTGCAGTTGCGCAATGCGGGTGGCGCAGCACTAACACTGACTGCCGGCGGATTCACTCTGGCAGGGGCCGATGCGGCGTCGTTCTCGCAGACCAACGATTGCCCGGAGTCTCTCGCGCCGAATGCCACCTGTACCGTCAACGTTCGCTTTGCACCGGCGAGTTTTGGCTCCAAGAGTGCGACCATCAATGTGGCCTCCAATGCGCCGGGCGGGGCGGCCTCGGCGACCTTGGCGGGAATCGGCACACAGGCCGTGCTTGCCGTATCCACCGAGTCGCTGGATTTCGGTGACCAAGTCGTTTCTATTGCAAGCACGCCCCGTACCGTGACGGTGACGAACTCGGGTAACGTCGCTGCGACCTTGAGCCCACTCGATCTGCTCGGCGCGGATAAAGACGCCTTTGCGTTGACGAGCACCTGCGGTGCGTCGCTTGTCGAGGGTCAAAGCTGTACCGCGACGCTGACGTTTACTCCCGGGTCGATCGGCGGCAAGAGTGCGCTGCTCAAGATCACGGGCGCCGGTTTTGCCAAAGACGTCTTCATTTCCGGCTTCGGAGCGAACGATCGCAAGCCCATTGCGGGAGTCGGTGGCCCCGTGGGCGGTGCGTCAGGAAGCGGGGCGTACGTATGGACTCCGCCGGGCAAGATTTCCAAATTGGATCTCCCCGGGGGCGTGCGACTGTTCCGCAACCGAGCAGGGATCGCCAATACCGCGGTGTCCGCTGAGCCTCGGGTCTTCAGAATTGCCCCCAACGGTGACCCGACCGAGTTGACGTTCCGCGACCGGGAGGGCAAGGACGTTACGCAAGACGTCTTGAAGGTTCAGTCGATCGTCGATCTGGAAAGCTTCCAAATAATCAAAGTTCGGGATGTGGATGGCAGGCAGTCGGAGTATCTGACCTCAAAGAAGACAGGCGCTGCCTATCTCACGGAAGGTCTCGAATGGAACGCGCCGAAGCTTCTTGCTAACGGCAGCATTGTGGCCCGCAAGGGGTCGCAGTTGTTCATAGTGGATACGGGCTCACTGAGTCCAAATCCAGCGGAGATTTTGCGAGGACGCTTTGTACCCAGCGTCGACGCGGTCACCGACTTTGAGGTGAGCGAAGCGGATGATTTCATTGTCTACGCAGGATCGACGTCGACAGGGTCAGGTGCCTCGACCGGCGTGTGCCGGATTTATGACCTGAAGGCTTCAGCCGAGATGGCATTCAATAACGTGTCGCGGTTCGTGCCGGGCGCAAACGACAGCGGCGGTTGGGGGACTTGTCTGTGGATGCGCAATCCGGTCACGGGACAATTACTCTTCCCGGACAGCACTAAAAAATCGGACGGTAACGCAGTATATGTGCCAATCGTACGTCGCGCCGATGGCAGTCTGGGCGCAGGGGAGCCGCAGACCTTTAGTTGCTCCTACAAGTTATCGGAGACCAATGGCGGGCGTCTCAGCACGACAGCGGAGCAATTCCCGAACGAGAAGTGCAAGCACACCAACTCCGGCCTTGCGTTCCGCAAGCGTGGCAGATGGGTAGGCGATCAGCATTTCTTTGGCACGGACTCGAAATTCATCAGCCAAGTCGACTTTGATTCGCGCAAGATCATTTGGCGAGACGATTTGAACGCGGCCATCTGCGCCGGCTGCGCAGATCAAGCCCAAGTCGAGGATGACAACTGGTGGCTGCAGTCGGCCGCGACTGCGGGCTTTGTATGGATGGCGTGCAAGGATCGCAACGATCGGTTCATCGTGGCGCGCCTAGATCCTTCGATCGCTGGCGCGAACGCTGTCCGAACCATCACCTTTAACGACGTCGAAGTGGGCGAGATTCGACCCATCGGCGACGACACCGTGCTCTTCAAAGGTCGCCAGCTTAATCCGCTCGCCAACGTCGCGGGTACAGCGGAGATCAAGGGCGATGTGCTGATCCGCTCGAAGGTTTTCACGGATGTCGATCCGGAAGAGTTCGACATCCGGATTATCGTCGAGCCGCAATCGGCGTTCCGGTTGGCTCGCTTCAAGGCTACAGGCAAAGTCACTGGCGAGGCGGGCGGACAGATTGTTCCGGGCGTCATCGAGGTCGCCGCGGGCCGACAGGGCAGTTTCCAAATTACCCCGCCGAGCCGCGCAGGCGTCGGGCTGATAGGCGTGTCAGGATGCAATGGTTCGCTCAATGGAGTGGTGTACACCACCGGTCCGATGACCGTCGATTGCGTGGTCACCGCCGAGTTCGGCGCCGTTACTGCGGCGCCGAAGCAGATCAGAGTGACGGCCTCGGAATTGTTCTTTGAGCCGATCGTTTTGGCTGTTACAAGTCCGACGCAATCTTTCACGGTGCTGAACACGGGCACCGCGGCTGTGGCGGTGGCGTCGATCAGCGTGACCGGTGCGCAGGTCAACGATTTCGCCTTGACACAGAACTGCCCAGCGTCGCTCGCCGTGGGCTCAAGTTGCGTGGTCACGGCCCGCTTTTCGCCCACCGCCGCGGGTGAGCGCAGCGCCAGCGTCACGATTACCTCGGACGCGGCGAACGGTGCGCAGAGCGTCAAGCTGACTGGAATCGGCCTCGCAATCAATACGGCCGCGTTGGGCGATCAGGCCGCTACGGCCGCCGTTTCTGCCGAGGCATTGAAAATGGCTCGCCCCACGTTGGCGAGCGGCGTGTACTGGTTCGACCCGGACGGGGTAGGCGGGCAGGCTGCGTTTCAGGCCTATGCCGATCTCACCACTGCGGGAGGCGGCTGGTTGCAGGTGCGCCGCATCCCGGGTGCGGGGAGCTGGTACTCGCAAAACGACAACCTCGCAGGTACCACCGCGCTGAGCGCATCGTCGGCGACCAATCGGTTGGCGAACACCGAGTGGAGCCTCGCGTTTGCGCCGTATGTCGATGCGAACACCGAGTTCTTGTTTGCCACAGGCGTCGGCGACACGTGGTGCGTGTTGCGCCGCGGTACGAGTATTTTTGACGGACAGGCCTCGCTGACCACGCGCGCCTCTCAGGTCATAGCGTCGAGCAATACGGCGATCACGGCGGGCGGTTTCACGAACGTGCTCGCACGCAGCGCCAACGCTGAGGACCCATGGATCGGCTGCCAAGGCGACCATAACGCCAATACGTCGCGCATGCTCTACGGCGAGAACGCCACTACGGTCCACACGTCGTTTAAGAATTCCGCCAACGGCATCAACGTATTTGCACGCAAACTGCGGGTGACGGCGAATGGCGTGACCTTGAGTCCCGCGGCCATCAACTTTGGTACGGTCGAAGTCAACTCGACGAGCGCGCCGCAGGTGCTGACGCTCACCAACACGGGCAGCGCCGCTGTCGAACTTCGGCGCGTTTTCGCGGCGGGTTTCGACAGCGCCCAGTTTGTGGTGACGCATAACTGCGGTAATTCGCTCGCCGCACAGGCGAGTTGCACCGTGACGGTGCGACTGTCTCCGCTTGCCGCCGGCGTGCGTTCCGCGACGCTGGTAGTCGACACGTCGGCGTCACGGCTCACCTCAGCGCTGAGTTCCACGGGACGGACCACTCGATTAGTGTTGAGCAGCGACGCGCCCGCCACCGGTGTCAAGTCTGGTGAGACGGTCACGCTCAGTTGGGAGAGCACTGGGCTTGCGAGTTGCACTGCGAGTGGCGATTGGAGCGGCGTCAAACCTGTCGCCGGCAGCGAGCGCAGTGGCGTGTTGGTGGGTAATGCGATCGCGACAAGCCGCACATTCCGTCTCGAGTGCATCCAAGAGGGCGGCGGTGCGTTGACCTCAGCGGTGACAGTACCGGTAGCGGCGGCACTCGAGATTGCTCCGGCGACGCTTGCCTTCGGCGATCTAACAACTGGCGCCACAAGCACCGCTCGCGCAGTGGTGATTACCAATCGCAGTGTCGTGGCGTTTGGCGCTCCCGTCGTCTCGCTCGATGGCGTGGACGCGGCGATGTTTTCGCAGACCTCCAATTGCCCGAATCTTCTGGCTCCGGGCCAGACTTGCACCGTCTCGATAGCCTTCCGGCCGACTGCGGCGGGTGCCCGTGCGGCCCGGGTTGTGGTGAGTGGGCGACTGAACACCGATGGGCGATTGAGCGAAGGACAAGTCACGAGCCCCTCGACTCAAAGATTCTTTGCCGATAATGGACACATCTACGAGTTCGTGACGAGCGGTGCGAGCTGGACGCAGGCGCGCGCCTTGGCAGAGAGCCGGCGCCTGGCGGGTAATCCGGGATACCTGGCGACCATCACTTCGGATGCCGAGATGGCCTTCGTCAAGAAGGCCTACACCGACGGCGTATTGAAGGGCGATTCGATCTGGCTCGGCGCGAGCGATGCTGCCGTTGAGGGCCAGTGGCGTTGGGTCACTGGGCCTGATGCAGGGGCCACGATCGCTCAAAATCTTTGGGTCGCCGGCGAACCGAACAACTCGGGTGACGAGGACTACGGCGCACTCGGTTACTTCGGTCGCGGCATGAACGACCTGCCAGACCGCGAAAACGCGCCGTGGATCTCCGGGTATTTGGTCGAATACAGCGGTGGCGCGGCGGTCGAGAGCTCGGTCGCGGTCACGGGCACGGGATTGGCGGGCGCCTTGTCGGGCGACACGGCGCAGACGGCGGTGTCGTCTGCGGCGCAGTTGAAGAGTCTGCGACCGACGGCGCCGAGTGGGCTCTACTGGTTTGACCCGGACGGCGCGGGCGGTAATCCGGCGTTCCGCACCTATGCGGACATGACAACGGCGGGCGGCGGCTGGATGCAGGTGCGCCGCATTCCGGGCTCGGGCAATTGGTATTCGGGCAACGACGATCTGGGCGGCGGCGCAGCGTTAAATCCGGTTGACTCGGACAAGATCAATCACACCGGATCCTGGAGTCTGAAGTTCGATTATTTCGTCGATGCCGACACGGAGTACCTGTTCGCCGCGGGTAACAGCGCGGCATGGTGTGTGCTGCGACGGGGTACCGACCACTTCGGTGCCACGTCCTCCCTGACCACTACGGGCTCGCGAGTGGTGGCCTCGCGCGGCACGCGGATCGCGGCAGGCGGACTGACTAATGTGTTGGTACGGCCGGGCTCGAATGACGATCCGTGGATCGGTTGCGAGGGCGATCACGCTTCCAATCAGGCGCGTGCACTCTACGGTGAGAACGGCAACGCCAATAACCTCGCCTTCAAAAATGCGAATAACGGCATCAACGTCTTCGTGCGCAAGGCGGCAGGGGCGAGACTGGGAAGCATTAACGGGGGCATTAGTCTCTCTGATGACAACCGGGGTCCCGTTGTTTGTAGTACGGCACCGGGCGCTGTTTGTCGCGGCGGCGTTTCGGCAGTGCTGCGAAATCTGGGCTCGCAGGTTTTGCCGCGCCCGCAATTCTCTGTGCGTGGTGCAGATGCTGCGGCGTTCACTGTCTCGCCGTCGTGCGGCGCATCAATCGAGCCGGGCGCCGACTGCTCGGTGGGAGTGTTGTTCAATCCGTTGCGTGCAGGACGGCACAGCGCCGAGCTCGTGTGGGATGGCGTAGCGCCCTCCGATCAGTGGGGTACGGTCGCGGTCGTCAATCGCTCGAGCAGCCTCAACGGCATCAAGGGGGTGGCGCTCGATACAGCGGGCAACATCTACTTCTCCGAGTACCTCAACGGCGTGATCCGCAAGATCGATGCGCAGACCGGTGCGGTGTCGGTGCTGATCTCGGGTTTGCCGGGCGTCAACGGCCTCGCATTTGATTCGCAAAACCGGCTCTACGCGGCAGTAGGCAGCGCGCACGTCGTTGTGCGGATCGACGTGACCAACGGTAATTTCGTGGTGGTGGCGGGTACGGCCAACGTGCCGGGTAACACTGGCGATGCGGGTCCCGCTTCGCAGGCGACTATTACCGACCCAACCAATGTGCTCGTTGATCGGCTCGGGCGTCTGTTCATTACGCAGGACAAGGGTGGGCGCCTGCGCATGGTGGAGCCGAACGGCACCATCTACACCGTGACTGAGACCGGTGTTGCCGAGGGTCTTGCTCTCGATAGTCGCGGCAATGTGTATTTCGGCGATAACTCGGGTCATCGTATCCGCCGTATCTCAGGCACCGTGCCGACTAATGGCTCGGACCTGCCGTTTGCCATCACCACCGTCGCGGGCAATGGCAGTTTGGGTAGTACG
>JBJTBK010000170.1:0-5187 GCA_046091245.1 Nevskiaceae bacterium
TCGCCAGTCTCGCCGCGGTCGCCACATTTGCAAATCCTGCCGCCAAGGCTGATCCGCGTGCTGCGCTCGTCAAAAAATTCCCGGGGAGCAAGCTTGAGGAATTCAAGCCGTCACAGATTCCCGGACTCTTCGAGTTCGCACGCGGCGCTGATGTGCTCTATGTCACCGCTGATGGCCGCTTTGCCATCGATGGCGATCTCTACGATCTCAGCAACGATGCCAACCTGAGTGACCAGCGACGGCGTGAGGCCCGGCTCGCCTTGATCGCCTCGGTCCCCGAGTCGCAGATGGTGATCTTTGGGCCAGCGAAGGCGGCGCACACCGTGACGGTGTTTACGGATCTCGATTGCGGCTACTGCCGCAAGCTGCACTCGGAAATTGCCAAGTACAACGAGCTTGGCATTCGCGTGCGCTATCTGTTTTTCCCGCGTGAGGGTCCGGATTCCGAGTCGTGGGACAAATCGGTATCGGTCTGGTGTTCGTCGAATCGCAATGATGCACTGACGCGCGCCAAGAAGGGCGAGACCATCAAAACCGCCAAGTGCAACCCCAACCCGGTGCAGCGCGACTACGAACTCGGCCAGGATGTCGGCTTGCGTGGTACGCCGGCGATCGTGCTGCCGGACGGAGACATGCTGCCGGGCTATGTGCCGCCCGCAATGTTGGCGCAGCGCTTGACGCCCGCCGCCAAGGCAAAGTGAGCCGCCGAGGCTAACCCGCGCTGAGCTTACCGCTCAGCGTTCGAGCAACTTGAGCTTGTCGGGCTTGCCGTCCCAGTCTTTGGCATCGGCCGGAGCGTCGCGTTTCTCGGTGAGCACGGGCCACTTGCGCGCGAGTTCCGCATTCAGCGCCTTGAAGTGCTCTTGGCCGGCCGGCACTTCGTCCTCGGAGAAGATGGCTTCAGCCGGGCACTCCGGCTCGCATAGCGTGCAGTCGATGCACTCGTCCGGGTCGATGACCAGAAAGTTCGGACCTTCGTGGAAGCAGTCGACGGGACAGACCTCGACGCAATCCATGTATTTGCACTTGATGCAGTTTTCAGTGACGACGAACGTCATGGGCAACCCCGCGAAAATGATGCGCGAACTCTAAACCGGCTCGAATCCCGTCGCCAGAGTAGCCTGCCCGATCAACTGCGACGTCGATCGAACTCGGCAAAGTAGTAACCTTCCTTGCCCGCAGAGCGGTCTTCGAGAAAGTGCTTGAGCGCGAACTCTACGCTCGCGAAGGCCATGTCTGCCCAGGGGATCTCCGCTTGCTCGACGAGCTTCACATCGAGACTCTCTGGGCCAGCGCCGATGCTGGGCGAGCGCAAGCGCGCGCGAAAAAACACGTGAACTTGTTGTGCATGCAGCACGTGCACCACGGCGAGCAGGGAGCCGATCTCCACATCCGCCAGTGCTTCTTCGTAGGCCTCTCGCGCTGCGGCCTGCTGCAGGGTTTCGTTGTTTTCCATGAACCCGGCAGGTAGCGTCCAGAAGCCGTACCGCGGCTCGATCGCACGTTTGCAGACGAGAATTCGGCCCTGTTCGTCGACCGGCACGCAGCCGACTACCAGCTTGGGATTTTCGTAATGGACCGTGCCACAGGCCGGGCATACATGCCGTGGCAGGTGCTCCCCGTCCGGGATCCGCACCACGACCCCGTCGCCACAGTTGCTGCAATAGTTCATGGACACTTTAGTTGGTGCCGGGAGAGGGAATCGAACCCACACTCCTGATTAGGGAAACGGATTTTGAGTCCGCCGCGTCTACCAGTTCCGCCATCCCGGCTTTGTCGTTGGTCGCAAGTATACGTGAAAGCGCGTCGCAGCTTGCCTAACATGCGCCCCGTGCTTGCCACAGACTTCGATTTCGGGCTCCCGGAGGAGCTCATTGCCCAGCGGCCGACCGCCGAGCGCGTCGCTTCGCGTTTGCTTGTGCTCGAGCGGGACGCGGTCGCCCCGCTCGATCGACGGTTCGTTGATTTGCCCGCGTTGCTGCGGCCGGAAGATCTGCTGGTCTTCAATGACACCCGAGTCATCCCAGCTCGGTTGCAGGGCCGTAAACCGAGCGGTGGCGCGGTGGAAATGCTTTTGGAGCGGGCCCTCGAGGGTCGTCAGGCATTGCTGCACATGCGGGCCAGTAAGCCGCTGCGACCGGGGCAGCTCGTGCTCACGGCCGGTGGCGATGTAACTGTGCTGGGTCGCGACGAGGACCTGTTTCGCGTGCAGTTGCCGGCGGAGGCCATCGATTTTTTTACCCGTCACGGCACGGTGCCGCTGCCGCCCTATATCAGCCGGGACGCAGACCGGGAGGATGCGGAGCGTTATCAGAGCGTGCTCGCGAAGGTGCCGGGCGCAGTGGCTGCGCCGACCGCAAGTCTGCATTTCGATTCGGCGTTGCTCGAGCGATTAGCCGCGCAGGGCGTGTCGCGAACCACGTTGACGCTGCACGTGGGTGCGGGGACGTTTCAGCCGCTGCGCACGCTGAATATTGACGAGCACGTGATGCATGCCGAGCGCGTCGAGCTGCCTGAGGCGGCCTGCGAGGCCATTGCCCGCGCGCGCTCGGCGGGCGGGCGGGTGATTGCCGTGGGCACAACGGTGGTGCGCGCCCTCGAGGCCGCTGCGGCTGCGACGGCATCGCCGCCAGGTGCCGCGACCGAGAGCCGGGCCGCACTTCAGCCCTGGCGTGGCGACACCCGCATCTTCATCAAGCCCGGGCACCCGTGGCGGGTGGTCGATGCGCTGATCACGAACTTCCATCTGCCGCGCTCAACCTTGCTGATGCTGGTAAGCGCCTTCGCTGGCCGCGAGCGCGTGTTGGCGGCCTATGCCCACGCGGTTCGCGAGCGGTATCGGTTTTTCAGTTACGGTGATGCCATGTTCCTCGAACGACATTCGACGGGCGGTGAGGGCGAATGAGTCTGCGTTATGAATTGCTCGCGACCGACGGCGCGGCGCGGCGCGGCCGTGTGTATGCGCGCCACGGTAGCATCGAGACACCCGCGTTCATGCCGGTCGGTACGTACGGCACCGTGAAGGCGATGACGGCCGAGGAACTCGAAGGCCTCGGTGCCGAGATCGTACTCGGCAACACTTTCCACTTGATGCTGCGCCCTGGGGCGGAGGTCGTCGCCGAACTCGGAGGCCTGCACCGTTTCATGCATTGGTCGCGGCCCATCCTCACCGACTCGGGCGGCTTTCAGGTATTTAGCCTCGCCAAGCTGCGCAAAATCAGCGAAGAAGGGGTGAAGTTTCGCTCGCCGATCGATGGCAGTGAGGTCCGCCTGACCCCTGAAGACTCCATGGATGTGCAGCGCGCGCTCGGCTCCGACATCGCCATGATGTTCGATGACTGTACGGCTTGGCCCGCGACCGAGACGCAGGCTCGCGCCTCCATGGAGCGTTCAATGCGCTGGGCGCGCCGCTGCCACGATCATTACTACCGCGACGGTCGCGATGCGGCTCCGGGGGATTTGTTCGGCATCGTGCAAGGTGGCATGTATCCGCAGCTACGGCGCGAATCTTTGGAGGCCCTCATGGCGATCGATCTGCCGGGGCTTGCCGTGGGTGGGCTTGCAGTCGGGGAGCCTGAGGCCGAGCGGCTGCGGGTACTCGAAGAGTTGGTCCCCCACATGCCGACCGATCGGCCGCGTTACCTGATGGGGGTGGGGCGACCTGAGGATATCGTTGCGGCCGTACTACGCGGTATCGACATGTTCGACTGTGTCATGCCGACGAGACATGCCCGCAACGGGCACCTGTTTACCTGCACGGGCGTCATCAACATCCGCAATGCCGTTCATCAGCGCGACCCGGGGCCGATCGACCCGGAATGTGGCTGCTACACCTGTCGCAACTACTCCCGGGCCTATTTGCGCCACCTCGATCGCTGCAAGGAGATCTTGGGCTCAAGGCTCAACACCATCCACAATCTGCATTTCTACCTTGGGCTGATGCGCCAGCTGCGCGAGGCGATCAGCGAGGGGCGGGTGGCGGCTTTTGCCAGGGACTTCCTCGCCCGGAGGCAGGCGCCGGCGCCTGTGGCATAATCCGCGGCCTTTTTCGGAAGCGTGTGGCTAAGGCGCACGCAACATGAACGGACTGATTCCCGAAGCCTATGCCCAGGCCGGGGCGGCCTCGCCCGGTGGCCAGCTCGCTCCCTTGTTGATGATGGTGCTGGTCATCGTCATCTTCTACTTCCTGCTGATTCGTCCGCAGCAAAAGAAGGCCAAGGAACACGCCGCCATGCTCGGCAAGCTCTCCTCGGGCGACGAAGTGGTCACCGCGGGTGTCATCGTCGGCAAGGTCGTCTCCGTGGGTGATGGCTTCGTCACCATCGAGATCGCCGAATCGGTGCAGATCAAGGTGCAGAAGTTCCAGGTCAGCTCGCTCGTGCCGAAGGGCACCCTCAAGGGCGGTTGATCCATGCTCGAGTTCGCCCGCTGGAAGTACGTCCTCGTTGCCGTCGTGTTGTTGGTCGCGACGATCTTCGCGCTGCCCAACGTATTCGGCGAAGACGCGGCCTTGCAGGTGGCTCGGAAGGACCGCGCGGCGATTGCGGATGACGGCCGCAAGTCCGTCGAGGATTACCTGCGCGGGCAGGGCGTGTCGTTCTCACGCAGCTACGTCGATCAAGGTCGGTTGATGCTGCATTTCGATGCCGTACCGGCGCAGCTCAAGGCGCGCGATCTCGTCAACGAAAACTTCAAGGCCGATTACGTCACGGCGCTTTCTTTCGCCTCGCGCGCACCCGACTGGTTGCGCAAGATCGGTCTGCGACCCATGCCTCTCGGTCTCGACCTGCGTGGCGGTCTGTACCTGCTTTATCAAGTCGACATAGCCGGAGCTGTCGATCAACTGCTCGAGGTCTACGAGCAAGACGTGCGTCGCACGCTCTCGCAACAAAACATCGCGTTCACTGACGTCATACGTGTTACCGAGGGCAGCGAGCGGCCGAATGGCTTGCGCGTGCAGCTGCCCGTCGGGGCGGATGTGGGTCAGGTCCGTGGCGTGCTGCGTCGCTTATGGCCTGATCTGACGATCACGAGCTTTGACGCTTCGTCCGGGCCAATCGTCCAGCTGGTCTTGACTGCAGCGCAGATCAAGGAGCGTCAGGATTACGCCATCTCGCAGAACCTCACTACGCTGCGCAACCGCGTCAACGAGCTCGGCGTTTCTGAGCCTGTCGTGCAGCGACAGGG
>JBJTBK010000171.1:0-3619 GCA_046091245.1 Nevskiaceae bacterium
GTTCCTGACCCGCACACAGCACGATGCTATCGACCTCGAGCAGGCGGGACGCATCGCCCTGTCGGATGCGCAGGCCCGCGTCATCGATGCTGAGATACTCGACCCCCGACAGCATGTTCACGCGCCGCATTTTGAGGACGCTGCGATGGATCCAGCCCGTCGTCTTGCCAAGTCCCGCACCTGGCTTCGACACCTTGCGCTGCAGCAAATAGACGCTGCGCGCGGGCGGCTCGGGCTGCGGGCCGGCAGGACTCACCCCGCCTCGCGCCAGCGCCGGATCGGTCACGCCCCACTCGCGCATCCACGCCTCGCGATCGAGACTGCTGGATGCGCCCTGCTGAGGCAGAAAGGTCGCCACATCGAAGCCGATACCGCCGGCGCCGATGACGGCCACGCGCGGACCGACCGATCGGGCGCCGCTGATGGCCTCGACATAAGTCATGACCGCTGGATGTTGCTGACCGGGGATGCGCGGGTCACGCGCGTTGACACCGGTCGCGAGCACCACCTCGTCGTAACCGCCTTGCTGCAGCAACTCGACCGTCACCGGCGTCGACAAGCACACTTCAACGCCCGTCTCGCGCAGCCGCTCTGCGAAGTAGCGCAAAGTTTCGTTGAACCCTTCTTTGCCGGGGATGCGCCGCGCGAGGTTGAACTGCCCGCCGAGAGTATCGGCGGCATCGTACAAGCGCACCGCATGACCGCGCTCGGCGAGTACCGTGGCCGCGGCGAGCCCCGCCGGGCCTGCGCCGACGACCGCTATCCGTTTGCGTTGCGAAGCAGGCCGCACAACGATCTCAGTCTCGTGACACGCAAGCGGGTTCACGAGGCAGGAAGCGAGCGTCTTCGAAAAGGTGTGATCGAGGCAGGCCTGATTGCAGGCGATACATGTATTGATGCTTGCGGCCCGGCCCCTTGCTGCTTTGGCGACGAAATGCGGGTCGGCGAGCAGTGGCCGCGCCATGGAGACGAGATCGGCGTCGCCTGCAGCGAGAATCGATTCGGCGAGCTCCGGCGTATTGATGCGATTGCTGGTGCACACCGGGATCCGCAACTCGCTGCGCAACTTGCGCGTGAGCCAAGCGAACGCGCCGCGTGGCACGGAGGTGGCAATCGTCGGTACGCGCGCTTCGTGCCAACCGATGCCGGAGTTGATCAGCGTGGCGCCTGCCGATTCCACGGCCTTGGCCAGCGTCACCACTTCGCTCCAGTCCTGACCGTCCGGGATCAGATCGAGCAGCGATAGACGGTAGATGACGATGAAGTCTCGCCCCACCGCCTCGCGCATCCGCGTGAGGATCTCGACCGGCAACTGCATGCGGGCGGCGAACGCGCCACCCCAGCGATCGGTACGCCGGTTGGTATGGGTCAGCAGGAATTCATTGATGAAATACCCCTCGGAGCCCATGACTTCGACGCCGTCGTAGCCCGCCTCGCGCGCCAAAGTCGCGCAGCGCACGAACGCTCGAATCTGACGCTCCACGCCCGCGGCGCTGAGTTCACGCGGCGCAAAAGGCGTGATGGGTGATTTGATGCGCGACGGCGCCACGCTCAAAGGATGGTAGCCATAGCGACCGGCATGCAGGATCTGCAGCGCGATACGCCCGCCTTCACGGTGCACAGCCTCGGTGATCACACGATGACGAGTGGCGGCACGGCGCGTGGCCAAGCGCGAAGCGAACGGCGCGAGCCAACCCTCGACGTTCGGCGCGAACCCACCCGTCACCATCAACCCCACACCACCCCGCGCTCGCTCAGCGAAGTAGGCCGCGAGGCGCGGGAATAACTCGTCCTTGTCCTCGAGCCCGGTGTGCATGGAACCCATCAGCACGCGGTTCGGCAACTGTGTGAACCCGAGATCGAGCGGCGCGAGCAGATGCGGATACGGGGAGCTCATATCAACGAACCTCGCTCTGCATGAGATCGGCGGCTTTCTCCGCAATCATGATAGTCGTGGCGTTGGTGTTGCCGCCGATGAGTCGTGGCATCACCGAAGCGTCGACGACACGCAAGCCCTGCACGCCGCGAACACGCAACGACGCATCGACCACCGCCGCCTCGTCGGTGCCCATGCGGCAGGTACCCACGGGGTGGTAGATCGACTCCGCCTTGGCGCGGATCGCCGCCGCGAAATCAGCGTCGGAGCGACACTGCGCACCGGGGAACACTTCTGCGCCGCGGTATCGATCAAAGGCGCGCGCGCCGAGGATGTCTCGCGAGATACGCACGCCCTCGATCAGCACCTCGAGGTCTGCAGGATCACTCAAATAATTTGCGAAAATGCGCGGTGGAACGCTCGAATCGGCAGAGCTCAAGACCAGATGCCCCCGACTTTGGGGGCGTAAATTGCAGACGTGCAGCGTGAAACCATGCCCCGGCAACTTGTTGCGACCATGATCGTCGAGTTGCGCGGGAACGAAATGAAACTGCAGGTCAGGCCGCTCATCCTGCGCCAGACGCGAGCGCATGAAGCCACCGGACTCCGCCACATTCGAGGCACCCGGCCCTGATCCGGTGGCGAGAAAGCGCAGCCCCGCCCAGGCCTCCTGCAGCAGACTCAGATCATAGGTAATGGGCTCGCGGCTTTTATAAAGCGTGCAGTAATCGAGGTGGTCCTGCAGATTGCGGCCGACACCAGAAAGCGCCACGCGTACCGGAACGCCCACCGACTCGAGCATGGAGGCAGGGCCAATCCCCGAACACATCAACAATTGTGGGGAACCGATCGCACCCCCGCACAGCAGCACTTCGCGCCGCGCCCGCACCTGCTGCAAGCGACCTCGCTGCCGAAACTCGACGGCCGCGGCCCGCTCGCCCTCGAGGACGACACGGGTCGTCATGGCATGCGTGCGCACTGCGAGATTCGCTCGTGACATCGCAGGTCGCAGGTAACCCACCGCCGTGCTGCAGCGCCGCGCATTGCGCAGCGTCGCCTGATAGAAGCCGAAACCTTCCTGAACGGGGCCGTTGAAATCCTCGTTGCGGATACCACCGCGTTCGACGGCCGCATCAACGAACACGGCACTCAGCGGATTCGTATAGCGAAGATCCTCCACGCTCAAAGGCCCGCCACTGCCGTGATGCTGGCTTGGGCCGCGCGCCTGCGCTTCAGAGCGCACGAAATACGGCAACACATCGCGGAAGTGCCAACCCGGCAACCCGGCTCTCGCCCACTCATCGAAATCCGCTGCCGCACCACGGATGTAGCACATCGCAGTGATCGAACTGCTGCCGCCCAGCACGCGACCGCGCGGCCAGTAGAGACGACGCTGATCCAGATGCGGCTCGGGCTCAGTGTAATAGTCCCAATTAATGCGCGGATTGCCGACCAGCCGCGCAAGACCTGCCGGCATGTGGATCAGCGGGTTGATGTCACGCCCACCGGCTTCGAGCAACAGCACGCTGGCCTCGCCGCTCTCGCTCAGTCGATTGGCGAGCACGCAGCCTGCCGAGCCCGCCCCGACGATGATGTAGTCGCATTCGGTGTTGGGACTGTGCGCCATTACAGGAACTCGGTTTGCGGCAAGGCGCGAAGTTTTTCTTCGCTGCGACGCCGCTCGTAATAAGGCTGACCCGCTGCCGCCTCCGCGGCGGCTTTGCCTTGATAGCCACCCGAGGC
>JBJTBK010000172.1:0-3026 GCA_046091245.1 Nevskiaceae bacterium
CTCGAGGTCAACGTAGCAGCGTCTTACCTGCTGCTGAGTGCTACCGAACTTGCCACACTCGACGCCCTCGGCAATGCCAGCGGCGCTCGTTACACCGAACGCATGATGCAGATGATCGAGCGCTGATAAGCGCCAGGCGTCGGGCAGGCACCGTCTCAGGCGCGACGTCGGTCGGCGTCGCTGCTCTGACGGGTATGGTCGATGACGGCCGGCACATCGCCGGCAATCATGCGCATCGAGGGTCGCGTCGTTGCTGCAGGCGAGATGGGCGCGACGACCTGCGGCTGATCGACCACCACACCGCCTGAAATATAGATCCGCCGCTCGCAGCGCTCGGCGAGTTCGCGATCGTGGGTGGAGAGCAGGAAGGTGGTGCCGGTTTCGCGCTGGATCTCGGTCATCAGCGCGAAGGCTTGATCGGCATTCTCGCGATCTAGGTTGCCAGTGGGCTCATCGGCTAACACCAACGCCGGCTGATTCATCAAGGCGCGCGCGATGGCTACGCGCTGCTTCTGACCACCCGAAAGCCGCGTGGCGCGGTAATTCATGCGATCTCGCAAGCCCACGCGCTCAAGCAGCATCGCCGCCCGTTCGCGACCGGCGCGCGTTTCACGCCACAGACGCCCTGCATGAGGGAACATCACGTTCTCGAGCGCAGTGAAATCGGGCAGTAGGTGGTGATACTGAAAAATGAAGCCAATCTGCTGATTTCGGAAATCACTGAGCTCGGCTTCGCGCAGCGCGGTGAGCTCACGACCCTGCATGCGAAAGCTCCCCGAGGTCGGGCGCATCAGGGTGCCGAGAATCGACAGCAAGGTGCTCTTGCCGCTACCGGAGGGTCCGAGCATCGCCACCATCTCGCCGCGCTGCAGCGTAAAGTTCACGCCCTTGAGCACGGGTGTCTGGAAGTCGCGATCAACGAACACCTTTTTAATGTCGCGCACTTCAAGAAGTGGGGCGGCATGGGTCGCAACCGCGGGGCGCGCGGCGTCGGTTGAGGTGACGGGTGCAGTGACGTGTCTCCTGGTTGGGTGATCCTCGATTTTAGGGTCACTGGGAAATGGCTTCGACGGGGTCGATGCGTGAGGCTGCTCGAGCGGGCCACAAGGCTGCGGCAATGCTCGCGGCAGCGGCGAGCAGCAGCGCCACATCGTATTGACCAAGCGAAGGATCGACGGGCAGGCGGCGGCCACTTTCGGCACCGAGCCCTGCCAGTATCGTGCTGAAGCCCCAGCCAAAGAAACAGCCGACCAGCGAGCCGATCACGCCGATCATCGCGCCCTGCAGCATGAACACCGACAGCACGAAGCGCTGCGAGATGCCGAAGCTGCGCATGATGCCGATCTCGGGGCGACGACGAAACGTGGTCAGCAGCAGGGCACTCGCCACACCGACGATGATCGTAATCAGCGTGAACATCTTGATGATGCTGCCGGAACTGCCCTGCCCCTCGAGTGCCTCGCGCAGCCGCTGGTTTTTATCCATCCAAGCGGTGACCTCGAGGCCGGTGCTATCGGCAAGTTGCCGCGCGACGGCGCGTGCAGCGTAGATGTCGGCGAGCTTAATCTCGATCTCAGTCAGGCCTTCGGGGAGATCGAAGAGCACGCGGGCCGTATCGAGGTTGACGTAGGCGAGACGCGCATCGAGGCTGTCGACGCCGGTGGCATACAAGCCGCGCACGGTCAGACTGCGCTCACGGCCCTGGCTGCTCGTGAGGAAGATCGGCTGACCGACAGAGATGCCGAGATCGCGCGCAAGCTTGCGACCGATCAGAACGTCGTTGAGTCCGAGGCGCGGTTCACCCTCGACGATGTTGGCATCGATCGGCGCGATGGCGGCGAGCCGCGCAGGCTCAACACCCTTGAGGGACACCGGGAGACTCAGCTCACCGCGAGTCACAAGGCCGGTGCCGAGGATGTTATAGGACACACCGGTGACACCCGGCAGGGTGTCGATGACGCTCTCGACCGTACGCCACTGTTTAATCTGTGCGCGCCGCTCGTTAGCGCCTTGGGATACCACAAGGCGCTCAGCGCCATCGGCCGCAGGTACCAGCTGCGGCCTTGGCTTCGCAGGCTCGAGCGTGACGTGAGCGGAGCTACCGACGACCCTATCGATCTGGAACTCGGCGAGGCCATTGATGAGCGCCGCGTTAAAGGTAAACACCGTGACCGCGATCGCGACGCCACCAATGAGCAGCGCGGACTGCAATCGGTTGGAGAGCAGATAACGCAGGGCAACTTTGAGATCGAAGCGCATGGTTCAGGTGCTCCGCTTACATGGCCTTGCGGGCATCTGAGCCGCGCGGACGTTCACCAGCGGGCAACGCGGCGAGATCACGCGTTGGCAGCACCTTCTCACCGATGAGTTCAGCTCGCGGGCTCGCGAGCAGCAACTGACCACCGGTGAGACCCTCAAGGACGATCACCCGATCGCTCGGCCATTCGAGAAAGCGAATCGCCTGTTCAGTGACGACATCGTCTTTCACCGTGAGTACGCGGGCGGCCGCTCCGCGACCCAAGATAGCGCTGCGCGGCACGGTGACGGTCTGGGCTCGGCGCTCGATAACGAGGTTGACGTCGGCCGTAAGGCCGGAGCGCAGTCCGTCCACTTTGTGGTCGAGTCGCAGACGCACCTTCGCACCGCCCGTTCGCGGGTCGACCTTCGGCGAGACGTAATACAGCGTTGCAGCGATCGGCGCACTACGACCCGCAACGAGAATGTCAGCCTTCATGCCCTCGCGGACTTCAGGTAGATAGCGCTCGTCGATATCGGCTTCGATCTCGACGTCGGCGAGGGGCGCGATCTCGTAGATCACCGTCTGCGCGCTCACCACCTGACCGCGATCGACGGGGCGAGCCAGCACCACGCCGCTGACGGGCGCGATGATGCTGTTATCGCGCAGTCGAGAGGCGACCTCGCGGCGTGACGCGGCGAGACCTTCGAGGGAGAGCCGCGCTTGATCGAGTTCGAATTTGGCAGCGGCGAATTCCTTGACGGTGGCGAGACCCTGTTGGCGCAGTTGC
>JBJTBK010000173.1:0-2760 GCA_046091245.1 Nevskiaceae bacterium
GGGCGTGTCGTAATCCGTGCCGAACACCGACATCGAGGGCCGCCGACCCGAGGCCGCCTGCAGCACGAGCGGAATCAGATGGGTTTCGGGGTTATGCCGCTCGCCAAGTTGCCCGTCCGGATCGGCTCCGGCCGCATTGAAGTAACGCAAGCACACTGATCGCAGCCCGTGCGCTCGGCCGAGATCGGCGAGCATCTGCTCGACCATGAGCTTGCTGCGCCCGTACGGATTGATGGGGTTCGTCGGGTGTGATTCGTCGATTGGCACGCGCTGCGGCGTGCCAAAGATCGCCGCCGTTGAGGAGAAAATAAACTGCTCAACGCCCGCCGACTGCATGCACTCGAGCAGTGTGAGCGTGTTCGACACGTTGTTGCGGTAATACTTGGCCGGCAACCGCACCGATTCGCCGACTTCGATGAATGAAGCGAAGTGCATCACCGCATCGTACTTGCGCGCGGCAAACACGCCCTCGAGCGCGCCCCGATCGGCAAGATCGCCCTCGATGAACTCACCGCCCAGCACGGCATCGCGATGACCGCTGCAGAGGTTATCGAAGGTCGTGACGTTGACGCCGCGCCCGCAGAGGTTCTTCACCATGTGCGAGCCGATGTAGCCCGCACCGCCGACGACCAACACGTTGAGACTCATGTCAGTGATCCGAGCAGCGTGCGGACGATGCGTTCGAGGCCCCGCTGGTCGATGGCGTCGAAGCGTTCGAGGATCGGGCTGTCGAGATCGAGCACGCCGAGGAGTTCGCCGTTCGCGCGGATGAGTGGCAGCACGATTTCGGAGTTCGATGCGGAGTCGCAGGCGATATGACCCGGGAATGCATGCACATCGGGCACGAGCACGGTGCGTCGTTCGGCGGCGGCGGTGCCGCAGACGCCACGACCGAGTTCGATGCGCACGCAGGCGGGCTTGCCTTGGAAGGGGCCGAGTACCAGTTCCTCGGGCGAGCGCAGGAGATAAAAGCCCGCCCAGTTCAGCTGCGGCAAGGTGGTAAAGAGCAGCGCTGAGGTGTTGGCGAGATTAGCTATGAGATCGTGCTCGCCTGAAAGCAGCGCTGCGAGCGCGGTATCGAGCTCTGCGTAGCCGGCGGCCTTGCTGGCGGCGTCATGACCAAACTCGGGTAGGTGGTAGGCGTTGCTCATGGCGTCGTCTGGCCTGCTCGATGGTGAAAGAGATAACCTCGTCGATGCGGCGTGCGCCGGTCGCGATCATCAGCGCGCGATCCACGCCGAGTGCCACTCCGGCACAGGCCGGCAGCCCCGCCGATAGCGCGGCGAGCAGACGCTCATCGGCTGTGCGTTGCGGTACGCCGCGCGCGATGCGCTCGCGATTATCGGCTGCAAAGCGGGCGGCCTGCTCCTCGGCGTTGGCGAGTTCCTCACAGCCATTCGCGAGCTCCACCCCGTCGGCATACATCTCAAAGCGCAGCGCGACGGTGGGGTCGTGAGGATCGAGTTGCGCCAAGGCGGCCTGCGAGGCGGGGTAGTGAGTGAGTGCGAGCCAGCAGTCGTGGCCGAGCGTGGGGCCCACGCGCACACCGACGAGAAAGTCGAGTAAGCCATCGCGGGTCAGGCTTGCCGCGGCATCGCCCGTGAGGCCCGCTTCGAGCGCCAACTTCGCCAGTGTCTCGCGCGGCGCATCGAGCGGGTTCACGCCGAAGCACTGCAGGAAGGCATCGCAGTAGCGCAACCGGCGCAAGGGACGAGGCGCGGCCCCGCAGGCCTGCATCGCCGTGTCGAGCAGTGCAGCGACCTCCTCGATCAAGCGGTCCATCGAGTAGCCGAGGCGATACCACTCGAGCATCGTGAACTCGGGGTTGTGCAGCGCACTGCGCTCCTCGGCGCGAAACACGGGGCAGAGTTGATAGATATCGCCGAGGCCTGCCGCCAGCAGGCGCTTCATCGCGTACTCGGGGGAGGTGTGCAGGAAAAGCTCCTGATCCTCGAGCCGGGCAGTGACGGTGGCGAGATTCACATCCGTGACGCCGCGGCGAACGAGCGCTGGGGTGTCGACTTCGAGAACTCCGCGCACTGCAACGAAAACGCGGATCCGCGATTTCATCGCGGCCCGCTGCACCAAGCGCTCGCGGCTCGCACTGGGGCGCCAACCATCGCCGCGACTGCCGTGCTCGCTCAGCACAGGGTCACGGCTGTAGGTGACCGAGCGTCTCGCCCATCCGCACGATGCGACCGCTGACGAACTCGGGGTTCCAGGTGATGCGCCCACGTGGGAAGAGCAAGATCACGGTCGAGCCCATATTGAAGCGGCCCATTTCAGCGCCGCGCGCGAGGTGCGCGTCCGCCTCGGCGGGTGCATCGAGCCGGGTCAGCGTACGCGGGCGGCGCGGTGCGACATCGCCATGCCACACGGTGCTCATGCTACCCACATTGAGTGCGCCGATCATCAGCATTGCATGGGGCAAACCGGCTTCCTCAAAGAAACAGGCGATGCGTTCGTTACGAGCAAAAAGGTTCGCGACACCATCGGCGGTGACGCGGTTCACACTGAAAAGTTTGCCCGGCACATACCAGGCTTCCTGCAGCCGACCGGCCCAGGCCATATGGATGCGGTGGTCGTTGTAGGGCGCAAGATAAATCGTCGCAAACTGGCCGCCACGAAAGCGCTCGACCCAATCCTGCCGACCCGCGAGCAAGGCGTTGAGGGTGTAGTGCCGCCCTTTCGCTTGCAGCAGTCGGTCATCGTCAATGGCACCGATCTCGCTCACCGTGCCATCGACCGGGCAGGCGAGGG
>JBJTBK010000174.1:0-34380 GCA_046091245.1 Nevskiaceae bacterium
GCCCATGGTGTTGCGCGTGGCCGATTCCACCGATACCGCGCGCGAAGATTATCTTCGCGAGCTCGCCGCGGCGGGGCGTAACGCACGAGCCATCGAGTGGTTGCCGCAGGCCATCGAGCTCGAGCATTCGATGGCGGTCAACGCATTGCCGGGTTTTCGCGAGGGGCGTGTATCGGTGCAGGATTCGGCAGCCCAACTGGCTGCCGTGTTACTCTCGGCGCAGCCCGGCCAGCGCGTACTCGATGCCTGCGCCGCGCCAGGTGGCAAGACGGCACACATCCTGCAGCGCGAACCCCGCGTGCACTTGCTCGCGGTCGATGCCGACGCTGAGCGGCTTGCGATGGTGACGAGTACGCTTGCCCGCATCGGCTTGCGCGCCGATTGTCGCGTAGCGGATTTGACCTTGCCCGAGGCGCTTACCGACTTGCCGCCGTTCGAGAGGATCCTGCTCGATGCGCCCTGCTCGGCGACCGGCGTGATCCGTCGTCATCCCGACATCAAACTGCTGCGCCGTGACACCGACATCGAGGGGTTCGTCCGCGTGCAGCGGCAGATCCTGCGGAATGTCTTTGCGCGACTCGCGCCCGGCGGTCGCTTGGTCTACGCCACCTGCTCGGTATTACCCGAAGAGAACGAAGCCATCGTGCTCGAGTTTCTGGCTGCTGAGCCGGCCGCCCGCGCCTTGCCCTGGCCCGCCGAGGTGGCCTTGCCCCCGGGGGCGCTGCTCCTCGAGGCGGGGGTGAAGCTGCTGGCGGGCGCGCAGGCGGGCAGCGATGGGTTCTATTATGCTTGCCTCGGTCGGGGGGGCGGGGCATGACGTTAATCAAGCGGGTGCAGCGTTGCGTTGCCGCTGCGCGGGTCACTGGGGTGGCCTGCGTACTTGCCCTGCTCGCGTTCGTCGCGCCGACGACTCGCTCCGACCCGCTCGCCGGAGCGCTCGAAATTCAATCGGCTTTCGTCAACGTCAGCTCCGGTGTCTACCAGCTGCACGTGCGCATCCGCTATCCGCTCAATGATGAGTTGGTGGCCGCCCTGCGCGATGGGGTGACGCTCTCCTACAAGCTCGATGTCGAAGTGTTGCGCAGTCGCAGTTTCTGGACCGATGCGAGCGTGGCCGCGGTCACTTTGCAGCGCCAGTTGAGCTATCACTCTGTCAGCGAACGCTACGTGGTGAGAGACCCGCTTGGCGGCAGCGAGCAAAAGACCTATTCGACCCTTGAAGAGGCCTTGAGTGACCTCGGCAACGTCGAGGGCTGGCCCATCCTCGTGGGCTCGCAGGTCGCCGAGGATGGCGAGTACACGGTGCGCGTACGCGCTGGCGTCAGTCAGGGTCGCTTGACCGATGCACTGCGTGTGTTGATGTTCTGGTCCGACGACTGGCAACGGCAGAGCGAGTGGTACGCGTGGTCGCTGCCTCGCTGAAACCCACCCGAACTTTTTTCTACATCGCGACCTTGGTCGCGTTCGTTATCGGCGCATTGCTCGCGTTGTATCTCACCGCGCAGAACTCGGCGCAGTTCGGCCTCTACCAGCCGTGGATCCTGCTCGCGAGTGCGATCGCCGTCGCTATTTTGAGCGTGCTGCTCGCGCGCAAAGTGATCCAGCTGGTCTCAGCCTATCGTAATGGCACGCCGGGGTCGCGGCTGACGGCGCGTACGGTGCTCGTGTTCGGTGCGCTGGTGGCCCTGCCTCTGCTCACGGTGTACGTGTTCTCGCTGACGTTTCTGAACAGTGGCATCGACAGTTGGTTTCGAGTCGAGATCAGGCAGGGCCTCAACGATGCGGTCGGTTTGTCGCGCTCGGCACTTGATCTGCGCATGCGCGAGCATGGCAAGCGTACCGAGGAATTCGCACAATCTTTGACAACGATCCCCCCGAGCAGTGTACTGCTTGCGCTTGATGAAGAATTGCGCGCCTCGGACGCCATGGAGCTCGTGTTGTATGGCGAGCATGAACGCATCATCGGTGCCAGCAGCCGGTCGGTGGCCGATGCCTTGCCGCCGCGGCCGCCCGCGGAGCTCGTCCGTCAGATCAACGACGGTCGCACCTACATCAGTCTCGAACCGGTTTCCGACTCGGTGTACGTCATTCGCACGGCCGCTCCCGTACCCGGCGGGCCACTCGCCGCCAGTGACATCCGCTTCGTCGTCGCCGTGTACGAGCTGCCTCGACAGTTATCCGAACTCACCGATGCCGTGCAGCGCTCCTCTTCGCAATACGGCGATTTGGCCGCACTGCGCGAGCCACTCAAATACAGTTTCCGTCTGACGCTGACCATGGTGCTGCTCGTCACGCTGATCGGCGCGATCTACGGCGCGATCTACTCGGCCGAAGTGTTGTTCAAGCCAGTGCAGGATCTGATGGCCGGTACGCGTGCCGTCGCCAAGGGCGACTTCGCCACGCGTGTGCCGCTGTCGTCACGTGATGAGATGGGTTTTCTGGTGCAGTCGTTCAACGACATGACCAAGAGGTTGCGGCGTGCACGCGAAGACACCGAGCGCAGTCGCGCGGCCGTGGAGCGCGAGCGTGAGCGGCTGGCGGTGATTCTCGCGCGCTTGTCTACGGGCGTCATCGCGGTCGATCGTGAGCTCGTGTTGCAGCGCGCTAATGCGGCGGCAGGCAGCATTCTCGGTGTAGAACTGGCGGCGGGTGTTGGTCGTCCGCTCGCCGAGCTCGCGGTGGGTGAGGGGGTGCTGCGTCAGTTCATCGACGAACTGCGCGCCCGATTTGCGGCCGGTCGTGAGGAGTGGCGCGAGCAGATCGAGCTACGTACCGACGGTATCGCCAATGGCAACCGTGTGCTGGTCTGCGCCTGTGTGCCACTGCCGCAGGCCGAACACGAGGCGCTGAGTTACGTCATCGTCTTCGACGATGTGACGCATCTGCTGCAGGCGCAGCGTGACGCGGCTTGGGGTGAGGTGGCGCGTCGTCTTGCCCACGAGATCAAAAACCCGCTGACGCCGATCCAGCTCTCTGCCGAGCGGTTGCGGCGCAAGCTGCTGCCGGGGCTCACGGCGCAGGACGCCGAAATGGTCGATCGCTCCACGCACACCATTGTGCAGCAGGTGGAGTCGATGAAGCGCATGGTCAATGATTTCAGCGAGTACGCACGCGCGCCGGCCATGCAACTGAGTGCTTTTGATCTGAACCAGTTGGTGACCGAGGTTGCAGACCTCTACCGCTCGCAGGAGGCCGGGGTGGAGTTGTCGACCGACCTCGCGGCTCATGCGCCACCGCTCGAAGCGGACCGTTCGCGCATCCGCCAGATCCTTAATAACCTCCTGACCAACGCCTTCGAGGCGTTGGAGGGAGTGCGCCCGGCGGCAATCACCCTGCGTACCGAGTTGGGAGATCTCGACGGACGGCCCTGCCTCGTTCTCGCCGTGTCTGATAACGGGCCGGGTTTCCAGCGCGAGATGCTGGGTCGCATCTTCGACCCTTACGTGACCAGCAAGCCGCGCGGCACGGGGCTCGGGCTCGCCATCGTCAAGAAAATCGTTGAAGATCATGGCGGTACCATCGAAGCCGAAAACCGACCCGAGGGGGGCGCGCGGGTCCGTGTTATGTTGCCGCTGCGGAATGAGTCGAAAGCGTCCTCGGGGCGCGAGCGGCGGCCGGAGTTGAGGAGGGAGCGGGCATGAGTGCAGCACGCATTTTGGTAGTAGACGACGAAGCGGATATCCGCGAATTGGTCAAAGAAATCCTGACCGATGAGGGCTACGAGGTCGAGGTCGCTGCAGACGCCGTGCAGGCGCGAGCGCTGCGCACCAAGCAGCAGCCTGATCTGATCTTGCTCGACAGCTGGATGCCGGACGTCGATGGCATCACCCTGCTGCGCGAGTGGTCGGCGACCCAAAGTACGCTGTGCCCCGTCATCATGATGTCCGGTCACGGCACGGTTGAAACGGCCGTCGAAGCCACTCGCCTCGGGGCACTCGATTTCGTCGAGAAACCCCTATCGCTCGCCAAGTTGCTGCGCACGGTGGAGCGGGGTCTTGAGGCCGCGCGAAAGCGCCGCATGGCCAGCCGGTTGCTTGCCGCTTCGGTGACACAGCCGGTGGGCAAGAGCCGGCAGATGCAGCAGCTGCGCAGCGAACTGGTTCAAGTGGCCGCCACCGACTCAAGCGTATTGCTGCTCGGCGAGCACGGCTCGGGCCGTGAGGCCTTCGCCCGCTATCTGCACGAGCACAGTCCGCGGGCCGCCAAGCCCTTCGCCGTCTTGGTGGCAAGTTCCTTGCGCGAGGGTGATGCCGAGGCCACGCTGTTTGGCCGCAGTGCGTCCCTCGTCGGCAATGAGACGGGAGATTCCGGTGTGCTTGAGCAGGTGGGCGAGGGCACCTTGTTCATCAACGAACTCGGTGATCTGCCGGCCGCCGCGCAGCGTGCGCTGCAGGGCGTGCTCGAGAGCGGTACGTACACGCGCCTCGGTGAAACCGAATCGCGCAGTTTCGGTGGACGAGTGGTGTCTTCGGCGTTGCCGGACATCGAACTCGCCTCGGCCGCCACGCTGCAGGGCGGTGGCATTCGCCGCGATCTGCTCGCCCATCTCAATGCCATGGTGCTGCGGGTACCGGCGCTGCGCGATTACGCCGAGGACGTACCGGAGTTGTTGCGGAATTACGTCGATCGCTTGGTCGATGCCGAGGGCTTGACCTTCCGGCGTTTCGGCGTCGCCGCACAAAACCGACTGCGCAATTACCCTTGGCCGGGCAACGTGCAGGAACTGCGCAACATGGTGCGGCGTTTGCTCATGCGAGACGGTGCCGAAGAAATCACGCTCGACGATATCGAGAGTGAACTCGCGCAGGTCACGCCTTCAGCCGAGACGCTCGTCAAGCAGGATCTGCTCGCGCTCAGTCTGCGCGAGGCCCGCGAACACTTCGAGCGCGCCTACCTGCAACAGCAGCTGATGCTGTGTCACGGCAAAGTGGGCCAACTCGCCAAGCGCGTGGGCATGGAGCGCACGCATTTGTATCGCAAGTTGCGCTCGCTCGGCGTCGACTTTCGCAGTGTGCCGGAGGATGGCGAAGTTTGAGTGCGGCGCCTGGCACACGCAGTCATGCGAGCTAGTCGCCTACGCGAATCACCACGGCATTGATGTCGGCAGCGCGCAGCCGCGCGCGCGTACGATTCAGCGCGTCGAGATCGCTGATAGGTCCAATGCGTACGCGATGGAAGACGTCGGCATCGACCGCGATGCGTTGCACCACGGCTTCGACGCCTAACCTGGCGAGTTTGGCGCGCAGAACTTCCGCCTCGGCTTGATCGCGGTAGGCGCCCGGCTGCAGCACGTACACGCCAGGGCGGTCGATCAACGAAGTCGGTGGCGCTTCGGGCTTGGGCTTCTTGTCACGCTCCGGAACCACCACTTCGACTTTCGGCAGCATGTCGTAAAAGTCGTACTGCACCGGTGATTCCTCGCTACTGGTCTCCGGCACGCCAGCATCACGCCGTGCGGCGGGTCGCGGTTGCGGTCTGGGCGTCTCGCTGGCGGCGGCCACCTCACGCAACGCACGCTGCTGCCAGCCGTAAACGCCGGCCGCCACGCACAAGCCGATGCCCAGCCCCACGAAAAAATCTCGTGACAAGCTCAAGCCCCCGCCGTTGCGGCGGGCGGAACGTTTGAAGTCCCGACCGATCGGCGTATTCATGGGCAGCGGTTCCTACATCGACTCGGGCGCCGAGACGCCGAGGATCGCAAGCCCACTGCGCAGCACGCCCTGCACCGCGCGCAACGCGTGGATGCGGGCCTGACGCAGCTCATCGTCGCTGACGAGTACACGCTCGGCGTTGTAGAAGGCATGCAGGCGCGTGGCGAGATCTCGCAGGTAGTGGACAAGAGCGTGCGGGGCACGCTGCGCCGCGGCTTGTTCGATCACTTCCGGATAGCGCGACAGACTCGCCAGCATCGCTTCGGCATGGGGTCCGGCGAGCAGTTCTGCGCCCCGTCGGGCGACGATCTCACCGGCCGTTTGCGGCTCGTAGCTGAGACCGCGCGCGGCGAGTTCCTTCATCACACTGGCGACGCGCGCATGCGCGTACTGGATGTAGAACACTGGGTTTTCGTTCGACTTCGACTTGGCGAGTTCGAGATCGAAGTCGAGCGACTGATCGTTGCTGCGCATCAGATAGAAAATGCGACAGGCGTCGTTGCCCACTTCCTCGCGCAGCTGGCGCAGCGTGACGAAGTTGGCTTCGCGCTTGCCCATCGAGAGTTTTTCGCCGTTGCGATACAGGGCGACGAGTTGGATCAGCGGCGCCTCGAGGCATTCGCCCGGATGACCGAACGCCTGCAAGCCGCCACGCACGCGTGTGACATAGCCGTGATGGTCGGCGCCGAGTACGTCGATCAGCACGTCGTAGCCACGCTCGCGCTTGTCGAGGTGGTAGGCGATGTCTGAAGCGAAATAGGTCTTGATGCCATTGTCGCGGATGACGACACGATCTTCGTCGTCACCGAATTGGCTGGCCCGGAACCAGGTGGCGCCATCTTTGATGTAGAGCAGATCGAGTTGGCGCAATCGCTCCAGGGCCCGATCGATCGCCCCGCTCTGCGTAAAGGCGCGCTCGGAGACCCAGTGATCGAAGCGCACGCGATACCCCTCGAGATCATCGCGGATCTCGGCCAGCATCTCTGCGATGCTGTCCTCGAGGATGCTTTGCCAGCCTGCGGCGCCGAGCAGTTGTTGACAGCGTGCGATCAGCGCATCAATGTATTTTTCTTTGTCGCCTTCGGGCGCGTCGGCTGGGAGCGCCTCGAGCACCGCGGCGGCCGGCTGCATGAAGCGCGAGCCGTAGCGTTTGTGCAGGTTCGCTGCGACCGGTTTGATGTAATCGCCACGATAGCCGTTTTGCGGAAAGTGCAAGCTTTCGCCACCCGCCTCGAGATAGCGCACCCACACCGACACGGCGAGAATTTCGGTTTGTCGGCCGGCGTCGTTGATGTAGTACTCGCGAACCACATCATCGCCAGCGGCCGCCAGCAAGGAGCCGAGCGCATCGCCGAACGCCGCCTGACGACCATGGCCGACGTGCAACGGGCCGGTGGGGTTTGCCGAGACGAACTCGAGCAGCACCATGCGTCGATGCGGCGGTTCGCTGCGCCCGTAACGATCACCGAGCTCATGGACGCGCAACAGCTCGCGGGTATAGCGATCTTTGGCCAAGTACAGATTGATGAACCCTGCACCCGCTACTTCAGCCTGACCGATGAGGCCATTGGCTGGCAGTGCAGCGATGATGGCGGTCGCGAGTTCGCGCGGGTTGCGCCCCGCGGATTTGGCCAGACGCATCGCGACGTTAGAGGCGAAATCACCGTGCTGGGCATCGCGGGCACGCTCGACGGTCACCGCCGATGCATCGATGGGACCGGGCAGCATCGATCCCTCGAGGGAGCGCACGGCCGTTTGCAGAAGTTCACGCAACTCGTTTTTCACGGGCGCGATTCTACCGTGGCGGCGGGGCGCTGCCAGGCGGGGCGTTGCTAAAAGAGTTCGAGCGGGTCCACATCGAGCGCCCAGCGCACCCGCCGTGCGGTGGGCAGCGTCTCGATCACGGGCACCCAAGCCTGCAAGAATCGGTGTAGCGACGTTCGGTCCGCACTTTCGAGCAGCAATTGCGCGTGGTGCCGATCGGCGCGCCGCGCCATGGCCGCAGGCGCCGGCCCGAGCAGACGGATGCGCCCGACTTCGAGATCTTCACCGGCTGTGCGTGCGGCTTGCAGGAACTCGAGCGTCGTCTGCGCCTGTGGCGCTGAGGCACGCAATGCGGCCAGACGCGAGAACGGGGGCCACGCGGCGGTGCGGCGTTCTTCAAGAGCGACCGCGGCAAAGGCGTCGTAACCGCCTTCGAGCAGATTACGCAGCAGCGGATGTTCGGGAAATTCGGTCTGGATCAGTACTTCGCCGGCGCGTTCGGCGCGACCGGCGCGCCCCGCGACCTGCACGATGGTCTGCGCGAGGCGCTCCGCGGCGCGAAAGTCCGTGCTGAACAGTCCGTGGTCGGCATTGAGCACGATGACGAGGGTGAGCGCTGGGAAGTCATGACCCTTGGCCACCATTTGCGTGCCGACCAGTATTCGCGCGGCGCCACTCGCGACGCTGGCGACGACGGCGTGCAGGTCTTCGTTGCGCCGGATGACATCGCGGTCGAGCCGCGCAATGCCGACGCCCGGAAAGGTTTCGGCCAGCACCTCCTCGATGCGCTCCGTACCCTGGCCTACGGATTTTACGGCGTAGCCGCATTGGGGGCATTGTCGGGGCAGACTGCGATCGGCGCCGCTATGATGGCAGCGCAGACGGTCGGCCTGGCGGTAGACCGTCATGCGCGCATCGCAGGCAAGGCAGGGTGCGAGCCAGCCGCAGGCCGTGCAGGCCAGGGTGGGCGCGTAGCCGCGCCGATTGATGTAGACCAACACTTGGCCGTCGGCGGCCAGGTGCCGCTCGATACTGCGCACGGCGGTCGTGGAGAGGCCGGCGTGCATCGACTCGCCGCGCACATCGAGCAGCCGCCGACGCTGCGGCAGCGACAGGCGGGTCAGGCGCCCCGTGGCGGCGTTGTGCAGCGACTCGAGCGATGGTGTCGCCGAGCCGAGCACGATGGGCAAATCCTCGCGCTGCGCCCGCACCAGCGCCAGATCCCGGGCTGAGTAGCGAAAGCCACCCTCCTGCTGCTTGAACGACGCATCGTGCTCCTCGTCGACGATCAAGAGTCCGAGCTGGGGTACCGGCGCAAACACGGCTGAGCGGGTGCCGATCACGATATCGGCTGATCCCGAGTGCGTGCTGCGCCACGCGGCGAGGCGCTCGGTGTCGGTGAGCCCGGAGTGCAACACGGCGAGCGTCGCTTGCGGGAAGCGGGCGGCGAAGCGCCCGTCGAGTTGCGGGGTCAGCCCGATTTCGGGGACGAGCACGAGCACACGACGTTGGCGTGCCAACTGCCGCGCGGTCAGGCGCAGATACACCTCGGTCTTCCCGCTACCGGTGATGCCGTGCAGCAGCCAGGCATGGAACCCACCGTCGTCCGCGGCTGTGATGGCCTGCTGGGCGGCCTGCTGGCCTTCGGTGGGTTCGGGTTGGGTCACGGCGAGTTCGCGGGCGGGTGCCGCTTCTGGGGTGCCCACAGGGCGTTCGCCGCGCAGCACCCAGCTGCGCTCCCGCAGCGCCTTCGCAGCCTCTCGCCAATTCGGACTCGCCCGATCGAGCGCGGCCGCACTCCAGCCGTCCTCGCGCCCCTCGGGCGCGGCCTGCATGAGCTGCTGAAGGAGTGCGCGTTGCCGCGGTGCGCGACGGGGTTCACCGCCGCAGAGCGCCTCGCGCCCAGCGTCCGTCACACGCCAGCATTCCTCGAGCGCCTGCAGCGAGGCTCCTTCGCGCAGCAGTTTCGGCAGGGCCGTCGCGATGACTTCACCGAGCGGGTGATGGTAGTAGTCAGCGGCCCATTGCAGCGTCTGCAACAGAGCGGGGCTAAAGCTCGGTTGATGGTCAATTACCGACGAAATCCGTTTCAGTTTAGAGCTTTCAACACTCGATTGATCAACTAATGAAACAACAACCCCCACTCGCAGCCGGTTGCCGAAGGGGACCCAGACCCGCATCCCGAGCCCGATCGGGGCATCGACAACGGTATCCGCCGCCTCGGCCGGAGGCAGGTAATCGAAGCTGCGACGCAGCGGCGAATCGACGACCACGCGGACGATCGAAGCCGGCGGTGTCGATGCAGTCATGGCGCGGAGTTGTCCACAGAGGGTGTGGATAACGTTGTGGATAGACGGGGTTTCAAGCTAAATTTCCAGCGATTTTCCGCAGATTCGTGTGGACCTGGTCAAGAATTGACCGCCACCGAACAAATCCTTTCAAATCAATGTGTTGGTACGCGGCTGGGTCGCCGAGCACCCCTTTTACGACAGTTTTGTGACTTGGTTTCTGCAGCACTGTGCGTAAGTGCCTGATTTATCGTTGATCCGCCTCGGCAGACGTGGGCTTATCGGCCGGCGCGCCCCCGTTGCGATTCTCCCGCCAGGCCACATACACCCCCGCCGAGATGACGAGTCCTGCGCCCCACAGCATGGTGCCGTTCGGCAGCACCGTCCAGACCGCCCAGTCAATCAAGATGCCCCAGAGGATCGCCGTGTACTCAATGGGTGCCACGACGGCAGCGGGCGAGTGGCGGAACGCCTCCGTGATGTAGTGCTGACCCACCCAGCCGAGACCGCCTGCGACCACGAGCAGACCCCAGTCGCTGCTGCGAATGGCGACCCAGCCGGCAGCGGCAAGCGCTCCGGCGATCAGCAGTACAACAACGAGGTATGTGCACACCATGCTGCTCGAGGTCTCGGTTCGCGCCAGAACCCGGCCTGTCAGCACCACGAAGGCGTAACACAGGGCCGACACGGCCGCCGCGATGCCGGTCCACAGCGACATGCCGTCGGGCCGAGGCTGCAAGATGATCAGCACCCCGATGAAACCTACAACGATGGCAACCCACCGACCGGCATCGACGTTCTCCGCCAGCCACCAGGCCGCCAAGGCAGCGACCAGCAGCGGGGCGGCCATGTACACGGAGTAGACCGAGGCCAGCGAGGCGTGACGCAGGGCATAGACGAAGGTAATCAGCATCACGACGCCAAGCACCGCGCGCAGCAGGTGGAAGCCAAGGCGCGCGGGCTTGAGGTCACTCAGTCTGCCGGACCACATCAGCGGTAGAAACACGAACGGCAACGAGGCCGCGGCGCGCATCGCCGTGACCTGCATGGGGGGGTAGTACGCCGCAAAGACCTTCAGCAGCGCATCCATGAGTGAGAACGCGGCGACGGCGACGAACATCGCCAGCACGCCGCGAGCGCTGCCGGATTTCATGGCGCGAGACTATACGGGAAACCTGACTCAGCCAAATAACGGCGGGCTACGCTAGTCAAAAACGCTAGGTTTCGATGCCTAATGTTGATGGATATCGATAGGTATAGGCGTTCGTTGCAATACGGCGGCAGAGTACAAGTCTCGGACCCAATAAAAACACGAATAGTAGGCCGCTCGTCTCACATGACTTCAGTCGCCCCGACCCCGCTTCAAGCCCTGCGCCATCTCAGTCTCGCTCCCGACCTGCTCATCGCCGCGCAGCACGCCAACCCCTCGATTTCCGAACTCGTCATGAACTACCGCTTGAACGGTCTCGGTGGCGATCGGGCCTGTCGCAAGCTCATCCACCGGATGCACCGGCTGAACTTGCTGCAGGTCGATCGCGGCGGTCGGGATGATCGGCGGGAGAAGTCGGTGCGCCTGACCGACGAGGCTCGCGAACTGTTGCGCGAGCTACGCGAACACCTGCACTCGCTAGGCGTCTAGGCCCGCGCTTACGACCTCAGGCCTCAGCCACGGTTAGTGCTCAGCCGCGGTCAGGGCTCAGCCGCCGTCAGGGCTCAGCCGCGGTCAGGGCTCAGCCGCGGTCAGGGCTCATCCACCGTAAATCCGCGCGAGCGCATCTGCGCAAGCACTCCGCTGCGCTTGTAGAGCTCATCGATGGGCACGATGGCGAGCGTCACGGCGTGAGTGTCGAGCGCCTTCACCGCGAGATTCAGCCACGCATCGTCGAATCGCTGTCGAATCTCGGCGATTTTCGGCGCCATGGTGAGCGCACTCCAACACGCATCTCGCTGCTCGGCCGAGGACGCTGAGCGCCAGGCTTCGATGTCGCCGACCGCCCAGGCCTCGGCACGGTTGCGCGCTGTGGCGAGATCAGACTCGAGCCGATCGAGTGTCGAGCGCAGGCAAGCAATCTCCGCATCGCGCGGGATCTGCGCCACATCCGCCAGCGCACCCTGTGGGTCGTCGATGCGCACTTGAGGCTCGACGATCGGCACCTTGCGGGACTTGGCGAGTTTGGTGACGGCCTTGCTGATGTCGTTGCGGTTGGTGAGGCCGCTGCGCGAGATGGCCTCGCTCCACAGCTCGCCGGCGGCGAGGGCGGGCCGGCGCTTGAGCATGTCGCGTTTGTCGGGTGCGTATTTTTGCCGCAGCGCATCGAAGCGCCCATAGAGCGGCGGCGGCAGGACTTCCTGCAGTGTCTGCCGCTCCTCGTTGCCGCGCAGCTTGCGAAACTGCATGTAGAGTCGCACCGCCTTGATCGGGCCGATGTCGGCCGACACGTCGAAACCCGCCGGGATGAACTGCTGGGCCCGTGCCAATACGTTTTCGACTTCCCGTGAGCGCCAAGTCATTTTTTTCGGCAGTGGACTCAGGGTGCCGAGGATGTAGAGGGTGTTGTCGCCGTTGCGCACCTTCCACAGACCGGGGCCGGCGCGTTCGCCGATGATGGTGACTTCCTCGATGGCTTCCTCGCCCCCACCCAAGCCTGTGCCGAGTCCGCTCGCCGTGCTGGTCGACGTATCGCTCGTCCGCGGCGTGTCGCTCGCCTGCGGCGCGTCGCTCGCCCGCAGCGTGCCGCTCGCCAGCATCGCGCCCAGCAGCCCAAGTGCAAAGAATCTGCAACGTGACGATCGGAACTTTGCGGCTGAAGTCATGTCGTGTTGCTCCGTGGCGGGTTGCTCCCGTATCTTACGGTACCGATGTCGATTCGCGACCCTGACGACTTCCATATCGTGGCTCAGCCCGCCGAGGGCGTGTCATTGCATCAACCGGTGCTGCGCACCGACGTCGCCGGCATGCCGCTCGAATGGATCGATTACCGCGAGGCCGCGCGGCTCTACCACCAGCAGCAGGTCGCCTACACCTGCGGTACGCCGATCTTGCGTCTTTACGGCGGCACAAACGCGGTGACGGGCGAGCGCACGGTACTCGAGGTCAACTCCATTGTGGCGACGGTGGGGCAGAGCGGCAACCCGGGCCACCTGCGGCAGGACTATGTGCCGCCGCTCAACAATCAGACTTTGTTCCGGCGCGACGCCTTTCTTTGCCTCTACTGCGGGCATCGCTTCCCCAGTCGCGACCTGTCACGCGACCACGTGCGCCCGTTCAGTCAGGGTGGCCGCGACGTGTGGACCAACGTGGTCACCGCCTGTCGTCGCTGCAACAACTACAAAGCTTGGCGCACGCCCGAGCAGGCGAAGATGCAACTGCTCGCCGTGCCGTTCACGCCGACCTACGCCGAATACATTTTCCTCAAAGGGCGTCGGGTGCTCATCGACCAGATGGAGTACCTGCTTGCACACTTTCCGCGCAGTAGTCCCCTGCACGGGCGCATTCGGCAGTTGATGTCTTGACCGCGCGAGCGGGCGCGGGCCCGCTCCAGCGCATGGCATGCACCTCGGTGCCTTGCTGCCACGCCACCTGCACGCTGCCATCGCTGCGTCCGGCGATCACCGGCAATTGCAGCGCGGTACCCGGCGGACCAGTGATTTCTTGGATGGGACCATAGCTCGCGCCGAGATCGTAGGAGGCGCGGGTGAACACGCGCCGTACGCCATCAGCCAGTTTGGCATGCCAGAAGAGGTGCACCGTCTTGCCGGCGACGGTGACCACCGGGGCATCCGACACGACGGCATCGGGGTGGGTCGGCACCGGTGTTGACCAGGTGCGTCCGTCATCGGTGGACCGCGCGACATACGCGCCGGGCTTCGATTCGCCGCCGCTGAAGAACGTGGCGAGTACCACGCCCTCGGCCGCAGCAACACTCGTCGCCTTGAGTGGGCAGCCTTCGATTTCCCAGCGCTGCGCGGTGATGCGTTGGCGCGGCGAGAAGGTTCTGCCACCGTCGCCCGACACCATCAGCACACTGTCGCGGAACTTACCCTCGACTTGGCGGGAGCCGATATACAACCGACCGTCGCTCGCGGCGAACGCCGTCAATTGGCAGCACGGGCAGACATCGGCCGGAAGGATTTCGCGATCGGTTTCGAAACTCCGTCCATCATTGCGTGAGACCGCCATGAAGACCTTGCCCGAGTCGCCATCCTTGGCCATATCACGGGTGTCGATCCACAGCGCGTAGACGTTGTCGCGACCATCGGCTGTGAGCGTGCCGAACACATGGGCGTGGGTGAGGCCGCCGTGCACGAACTCGCTCGCGTCGGTGCTCGCCATGGTGTTGAGCCGCTGCGGGCGCGAGAACTTGCGACCGCCGTCGGTGGATCTCGAGTACATGGCCACCGCTTCGGGCTTGCCGTTGACCGGGTTGACGTCGTTGCCGGCGTAGAACACGTGCACCGTACCGTTCGCGCCGACCACGATGCGCGGCTTGCTGACCGAGAAACCCCATACGTCACCGGCAGCGACGTTGAGTTGCACGGGTGCCGAGTAGCTCTGGCCTCCATCGTTCGAGCGCGCATACAACAAATTAGTGGCGGCCACATGCGAGTGACCGTACTTCGAGTGATCGTGGGCGGGCGCAGCGGTGTTCTCGTCGATCCACACGATGTGTACGGCTCCATCGGGGCCCAACGCGATTTCCGGACTCTGTGCCTTGTGATCCGTTTCGCTGACCCGCACGGCTGCATCGGCTGAGGTCGGCAGCGACCCCGAAAGTAGCGGTACGAGAACGAGCAACACGCCGAAAAACTTGTATTTCATGGCAGGACTCCGTGGCTACAATCGTGGGGTGCTGTACCTCATCGACGCCTCAGTCTATATATTCCGTGCCTACTATTCGATGCCGCCCGACATGCTTGACCGCGAGGGGAACGCGGCCCACGCGCTGTTTGGATTCGCAAGATTTCTCGGCGATCTGATCGAGCGCGCCAAGCCGCGTTATCTGGCAGTCGCCTTCGACGAGAGTCTCGAAACTTCGTTCCGCAACCGCAGTGACACGGCCTACAAGGCCAATCGGGAGCCCGCGCCCGCCGATCTCAAGTTGCAGTTCGAGCGGTGTAGGGAGTTTTGCGAGCACCTCGGTGTGGCGCACTTCGGTAGCGGTGAATACGAGGCCGACGACATCATCGGCACCTTGCACGCCAAGTTCCGGCGCGAAGGATTGCCCGCGACGCTCGTCACCTGCGACAAAGATCTCGCCCAGTTGGTGCGTGAAGGCGATGTGTATTGGAACTACACCGAGAATCTGCGCCTGCAACATCACGAGATCGAAGCGCATTTCGGCGTGGCGCCTGAGCGGTACGCTGACTATTTGGCGTTGACCGGCGATGCGGTCGACAACATCAAAGGCGTGCCCGGTGTTGGACCGAAGACGGCTGCAGTGCTGCTCAAGGAATTCGCATCGCTCGAGGAGCTGTACGACAATCTTGCGGAAGTGGTTCGCCTGCCCATCCGCGGTGCGGCAAAGTTGCCGCAGCGACTTGAGACCCATCGGGATCAGGCTTTCTTCGCGAGGCGACTCACCGAGATCGCCCGCGACATGCCACTGACGGTCGATCGCGAGAGCCTCCGGCCGCGCAAGCCCGATCTGGCATCGCTCGAGACGTTCTTTGACCGGCACAACTTCGGGCCGATGCTGCGGCGGCAAAGTCTGCGCCTCGCCGAACTCGCTACCGCCACGGAGCGGCCCGCCGCATGAACTGGCGTCACGCACTGCCGAACTATTGGCCGATCTGGATGGCCCTGTTTCTGCTGCAAGGCTTTGCGCGGCGCGACTACCCGACCTTGCTGCGGTGGGGTCGCGCGCTCGGTCGGTTCGCCAGACGACTGCCGCTGCCGCAGCATCACGTCGTACGCCGCAATCTCGAGTTGTGTCTGCCCGAGCTCGATGTTGCCGCACGCGAACGCCTGTTGCGCGAGCACTTCGAAGAAGCCGGCATCAGCGTGACCGAGACGGCGCTCGCGTGGTTTGCGCCGCCTGAGCGCCTCCTGCAGCTCGTCCGCTTCGAAGGCCTCGAGGAAGTCGATCGTCTGGTTGCGAGCGGACGAGGCGTGATTTTGCTTGCCGCACACTTCACCACGCTCGAACTCGGCGCGCGTTTCGCTACCGCGGCGCGCCACGTGCACGCCGTCTACAAGCCTTCACGCAACTCGCTGGTCAGTGAATTTTTCCGGCGATATCGCGGCGCCGTCTCGGCAGGCATGATCGCGAGCGATGACATTCGCAGCATGGTGCGCGTGCTGAAGGCTGGCGGTGTGGTGTGGTACGCACCTGATCAAGCCTTCCGCGGCAAGGGCGCGGAGATGGTGCCGCTCTTCGGCATTCCCGTCGCCACCAACACCGCGACCTCGCGGCTCGAGAAACTGACGGGCGCAGCGGTTTTGTCGTACTTCGTCGAGCGTTTGCCAGGCGATGCGGGATACGTGGTGCGCATCGGTGCAGACCCCATCACCGATACCGCGCACTATCATGCGCTCATTGAGCGCGAAGCACGTCGCCTACCCTCACAATATCTTTGGCTTCACAAGCGCCTGAAGAATATTGACATGAGCGCGCCGGATTTCTACCAATGACATCGCTATCTTCGAGACCTGCATCATGAGCCAAGAGAGCCCCACGACCTCGCAAACCATCTCCTCCGTTCTCAATGAAAACCGGGTGTTCCCGCCGCCGCGCAAGTTCATCGAAGCGGCTCGCATCAAGGCCGCCGATCTCGCCGCCTTGCAGCGCCGTGCCGATGCAGATCCGGTCGGGTACTGGGCGGATCTCGCTCGCGCCGAGATCGCGTGGCGCAAGCTCTTCACGCAGACGCTTGACGAATCGCAGGCGCCCAACTATCGCTGGTTTGCCGATGGCGAGCTGAACGTCTCGTGGAACTGTCTCGATGTGCATCTGGCCGAACACGGTCATCGCACTGCCATCATTTTCGAAGGTGAGCCGGGCGATGTACGTGAACTGACCTACCGGCAATTGCATGCCGAAGTGTGTCGGTTTGCCAATGCACTGAAGGCGCGTGGCATTCGCCGCGGTGATCGCGTGGTCATCTACATGCCGCTCGTACCCGAGGCGGTCGTGGCGATGCAGGCGTGTGCACGCATCGGTGCGATTCATTCCGTCGTTTTCGGCGGATTCTCCGCGCTGTCGCTCAAAGACCGTATCGAGGATGCAGGCGCGCGCTGCGTGATTACCGCCGACGGCGGTCGACGCGGGGGCAACAGCGTCGAGCTGAAGGCGGCTACCGACAAGGCGCTCGCCGAGGGCTGCTCCAGCGTCGAGACCGTCTTCGTGCTGCGCCGAACCGGTGAGCCCGTGGCCATGCAACCGGGGCGCGATGTGTGGTGGGACGATGCGATAGCCGATCAGCCCGCTGCCTGCGAGCCCGAGTGGGTGGATGCCGAGCATCCGCTGTTTCTGTTGTACACCTCGGGCTCCACCGGTCGCCCGAAGGGCATTCAGCACGCCAGCGCAGGCTACTTGCTCAACGCGAAGCTCACCAACCGGTGGGTGTTCGACCTGCATCATGAAGATGTCTTCTGGTGCACCGCCGATGTTGGCTGGATCACCGGGCACAGTTACGTGGCTTATGGTCCGCTCGCGGCGGGTGCCACCATCGTGATGTACGAGGGCGCACCCACTTACCCTGACGGCGCGCGCTTCTGGCGCATGTGTGAGCAGCACGGGGTCACGGTGTTCTACACCGCACCGACGGCCATTCGCGCGCTGATGAAACTCGGCGAGGAGTTGCCCGCGCGGCATGATCTGTCGAAATTGCGTCTGCTCGGCAGTGTCGGTGAGCCGATCAATCCTGAGGCCTGGATGTGGTACCACCGTGTCATCGGCAAGGAGCGCTGCCCTATCGTCGACACCTGGTGGCAAACCGAAACGGGCGCCATCCTGATTTCGCCGATTCCGGGCGTCACGGCCACCAAGCCTGGCTCTTGTACGCGCCCGCTCCCCGGCATCTTTGCCGACATCGTCGATGATGAAGGGCGCAGCGTGACCACGCCGGGCGCTGGTGGGTATCTCGTCATCCGCAAGCCCTGGCCTTCGATGTTGCGCACGATCTGGGGCGACAACGAGCGTTATTTGAAGACCTACTGGGAGAAATTCCACAATCGCTACTACGTCGCGGGCGACAGCGCACACCGTGACGCCGACGGCTACTTCTGGATCATGGGGCGCATCGACGACGTGCTGAACGTGGCGGGGCATCGACTCGGCACGATGGAAATCGAATCCGCACTCGTCGCGCATCCGCGCATCGCCGAGGCTGCGGTCGTCGGTCGACAGCACGAGATCAAGGGCGAGTCGGTGTTCGCGTTCGTTGTCTGTCGCGGCGCACGACCGACGGGCGATACCGCAGCCTTCGAGCGCGAGCTGCGCGAATGGGTGGCTGAGCAGTTGGGCGCCATCGCCAAGCCTGACGACATTCGCTTCGCCGACAATTTGCCGAAGACACGCTCGGGCAAGATCATGCGTCGTCTGTTACGCGCGATTGCGCGCGGCGAGCCGATCACGCAGGACATCTCGACCCTCGAGAACCCCGCCATCATCGAGCAGTTGCGCGGCGAGTCCTGATACCGCATATTCCATTCGTTCGGTCGCGACGTGTTGCTATAAAGCAACACGTCGATGCGCTGAGTGCCTTTTTCGCAGCAGTTGGTCTAGCATGGCGCCAAGCGAAGCATTGACGCTCATCGCAACGGAGGGTTGAACATGATCAGAAGGATGGCGCCGAGTGCGCTGCTGGTTTCCGTGGCTGTGGTCACGGCGTTGGGCGGACAGACCGCCATGGCGCAGTCGTCCGCGACGGCCGGAGGGAGCCCCGCACTGCAAGAAGTGGTCGTTACGGCCCGTAAGCGCGAGGAGTCGCTGCAGGAAGTGCCGCTCGCAGTGACGGCCTTCTCGGCCGAGGACATCAGCAATCGTCAGGTCAATTCGCTTGACGACATTGCCAAGTTTGCCCCGGGCCTCGTGTTCTCCAAATCCTTCGGTCGCTCGAACGAGCGACCGGTGGTGCGTGGTCTCGCCAGCGTGCTGGCCGGTACGAACGCCACCGTCGAAACCGGCGTCGCGTATTTCGTCGACGGCGTGTACTACCCCGGCGATATTCAGACCTTGGACATGGGCGAGGTGCCGCGGGTGGAAGTCATCCGTGGCCCGCAGAGCGCGCTGTACGGCCGTAACACGTATTCAGGTGCCATCAACTTCATCACGCGCCGGCCTGACGATGCACTCAAGAGCAGCGTCAGCGGCTCGTTCGATGCGGACGAGCGTGCGCTGTCGGGTCGTGTCAGCGGGCGGATGTCCGACTGGGTGTCGGGCAGTCTCTCCGCTCGTTACAACAAATTCGACGGCCAGTGGAAGAACGAACTCACCGGCAAGACCATCGGTGGTGAGAGCAGCGTCTCGTTCAACGGCACGCTGAATGTGACGCCGAGTGAGAACCTCGAGTTCAACCTGCGCGTCGCTCTCAACCGCGATCGTGACGGGACGCGGCCGCTGTTTTTCATCTCGGGCGGCGACAACAACTGCTTCCCGGGCACACGCTCGCTCGGCTCCTACAACAGCACCTCGACCGACAACCGTAACCAGTACTACTGCGGTGAAGTGACGGCGCGACCGATTTATTTGAACGATGCCCCAGTGACGCAGCCGATCACCCTGGTCAGCGGCATTCCGACGTCGCTCAAGGTTTCGAGCACCGGCGGCGTGTACGACACGCGGCAGGGCGTGGCCTTCTCGGGCGTCAATCGCGATCTCGATCTCGTGCTCGCGTCGTTGAGGTGGGATCTGATGGGCTCGGGCTACGTGTTCAAGCTCAACGGTGGCAACCGCTCGGATGATCGCAAGACAGGTTCAGACTCCGATCACTCGTCCGTGAACATCATCGGTGCCAACGTCAACGGCGAGCGGCCGGTGGCTACGGGCGCGAGTTCCGCGGTCGACAAGTACCGCGACTGGTCCGTGGAAGTGAAGATCGAGTCGCCGCAGGATCAGCGTTTCCGCTGGGCGCTCGGTGCCTATCGCTTCGATTGGGAACAGAAGCAGTACCGCATCGACTTCGTCAGCTTGAACGGCCAGGACAATCCGGGCTCGGTCTACACGATCGAGAATAACGCCGTGTTCGGTTCGGCTGAGTTCGATATCACCGATCGCTTGTCCGCCTCGGTCGAAGTACGCCGCGCTACGGAGAAAAAAGGCCAGATCGACTATGTCGCTGCGCCCAACCTGCAGACCGGTCCGACGACCATCAGCTACGACTCGCGGCTGCGCGGTAACGACACTTGGAAGTCCACCACGCCGCGTGTCACGGTGGACTTCAACGCGACCGACGACGTGACGCTGTACGCGAATTACGCCAAGGGCTACAAGCCGGGCGGTTTCAACGGTGCAGTGGCGATCAACAACGGCCGCCCGCTCGATGAGAAGTTCGAGCAGGAAGAGTCGGTCAACTACGAGCTCGGCATGAAGTCCACGTGGATGGATCGTCGTCTGGTGCTCAACATCGCGGCGTTCAAGATGGACGTGAAGCAGATTCAGCTCACGACCCCGATCCAGAACAGCGCCACGGGTGCCGTCACCTCGATCTCGACCAATCAGGGCGATGGCAAGGTGCAGGGCTTCGAAATCGAGACGCGGTTCGCGGCCACGGACGAGCTCACGCTCGGCCTCAACTACGGCCTGGCCGACACCGAGTTCACCAAGGGTTGCGATGACTTCCAGTTCCAGCTGACGAGCGGCGGTGGCGTCTTCAACCCGGCGAACCCGACCGACCCGGCGCGTAACCTCAACGGCAAGGGCGATTGCTCGATTGCTGGCAAGGAGTTTCCGCTGGCAGCGAAGCACACCGGCTCGGTCACGGCCGACTACGTGACGCCTGTCTTCGGTGGCGACTATCGTCTTTACGTCAACACCGATCTCTCCTACACCAGCAAGAAGTGGGTGCAGGTGCACAACGCCGCTTACAGCGGCGCGGCGAAGCTGCTGGGTGCGCGGATCGGTCTCGAGACCGACAACTGGCGGGTGGGTCTGTACGGTCGCAACCTGACCAACGAAGACTCTTCGCCGGGTGCGACGCGCTGGCTGCACGCCTACCTGATCGGTATCGCCTCGACCGCAGGTCCGGCCGCGACGGTGGATCCGGGTTTGCCGTCAACCGCCGTGGCGGCGTATTCGCTGCCGCGCGGTATCTTTGGCATCCTGCGTCGTGAGCGTCAGGTCGGTATCGACTTCAGTTACAACTTCTAAGTCAGCGGTTTACCCAAGTCTGATCAAGGCCCGGCAGGCAACTGCCGGGCCTTTTTCTTGAATACGCTGACCGCGGTGTCCGGATGATCGCTGAACACCGCATCGACGCCGAGCGCCGCAAAGGCCGCGTATTCCGCCCGCGGATCACCCGCATAATCCGCCGCCAAGTGCATCGGCTCATCGCGAAACGTCCACGGGTGCACCTGCAACCCCGCGGCATGCGCGAGTTCGACAAAGCGGGTCGGTGCGTTCATTCGTCGGCTGCGTTCGGTGTTGTCGGTCGGGTCGGTCTGTCGCGACCCAATCAAATGCCGCTTCCACGGGCCGACGGCATCGGCATACGCGCCGATCGTGGTGAAGGTGGACATCTGAGTGTAGTCCTGCGGGATCTCGCCACGAGGGTAAAGCTTGCAGGTGCCAGCACTACGCCAGTCGTCGCAAGGGCCGACGCTGCCGTCGTCACACAGTTTGCCGCCGTCGAGCAGTTGCACGAGCCGAACCTCGGTGCGTTCACGCAACCAGCGCAGGTTTCCCGATTCGAACGATTGGATGAACACGGGTGAACCGCGCTCTGTCCAGCCCACCGATGCGAGCGTCGCCAGCAAACGCGGCTCGAGCGGTAGCCCCAACTCGCAATGCCATGTCGGATGCTTGGTTTCAGGGTAGATGCCGATGCTGCGGCCACGGGCAGCGGATTCCCGACGCGCCAACTCGACGATTTCCTCGAGCGTGGGAATGGAATAGAGCCCATTGAACTGTTGCGGGCGATCCGCACGCGGTTGTATGGCGCGCAGCGTGCGTAGCTCGGCGAGTGTGAAGTCGGTGGTGAACCAACCGCTGACCTGCTGGCCGTCCACGGTCAGGGTGCGCTTGCGATCGGCGAACTCGGGGCGCGCTGCGACGTCGGTGGTCGTGGAAATTTCGGGCTCATGGCGCGCGACAAGATGGCCGTCACGCGTCGATACGAGATCCGGCTCAAAAAAATCGGCGCCCATCTCAATAGCGAGTCGATACGACTCGAGTGTGTGTTCGGGTCGGTAGCCTGAGGCGCCGCGATGGGCGATCACGATCGGTGCTGCTGTCACGATAACCGCCTCCGCCAAGACGAAAGTGAGACCAAAGATAGCCGCTGCGCAGTAGTGCAGCAGCGGACGGACGAAAGGATTGTCATGCACCATGCCAACCTTTTTCGAGCACCACGAAGCGCAGATCAGGTCGCTTCGGTTCGCCAAAGCGCACATCGCCATACGGGAACGGCGCCGTTTGCCCCGTCCGACGATATCCGCGCCGCTCGTACCAGGCGATGAGTTCATCGCGCTGCTCGATCACGGTCATCTGCACGGCGTGTACCCCCCAGGCGTGACGCACGTGCTGCTCCGCCGCCTCGAGCAAGCGCCGCCCAACACCTGTGCCCTGGCCTCGCGGACGCACGGTCAACATGCCGAGGTATGCCGCATTGCCCCGTCTCTCAAGTTGCACGCAGCAACTGGGTCCGGCTTCGTCCTCGTGCAGCAGCATGACGTGGCTGTCATGTGCCGCACCATCGCGTATGAACGCCTCCAGCGCTGCGACGTCCGTACGCTGACCGCCAAGCAGGTCGGCTTCGGTGGTCCACCCCGCACGACTGCTATCGCCGCGATACGCCGAGTTGACGAGGGCGCAGAGTGCCGCGGCGTCTGCAGGGGTTGCCACGCGCACGGCAAGCGCGTCTGGATTGGAGGGATTCAATCGGCAGCCACCTGACCGCGGGTCGCGCCAATTTGCTCGACCCCGATGCGTAACTCGAGTCGTCGTTGGAACTCTTCGGGCCCGAAGGCGCGCTGCGCGAGTACGTTCATCGGGTCGGTTCGGTAACCGATTTCGCGCACGTAATGATCGTAATGCTGCTGCGCCAGACGCTCCTCGCGCGGTAGCGGGTTGGCCTCGGCTTCATCCAGCCATCCGAACCAGCGATCGACGAACTCCTTGAGGTACGTCTCGCAGGTGGCGATGTTCTCCTCGTTCAAATCGCCCATCACGCTCGTGCACACCGGCGACATCAGGCCGCGCAGGTACGTGCCGTGGCTCCAGTTCCAAGTGAAATTCGGCAGACCGCGAAAGCGAATCGCGCTGGCGTTGGCCGGTTCGTAGTACTTGTTGACGTAGTCTAGGTTCATGCGCAGATCGACGCGTGGCGTGTAGTCCGCGTAGAAAAACAACTTCGGCACCGTGCCGAAGATCACCACGAGATGGGGTACCCGGTTCTGCTGCGATAGATACACCGTGGCATTCATGTCGAGCAGGCTTGCCTTGCGATTGCCCAGCCACGAGTGCACCAGCCACTCGACCAGTGGCCCGCTCCAGGCATTGAACGAGCCTTCCATCGATTGATCGAGCGAGGTGAAGTACTCGTGGCCGTTCGTCGAGGGGTGACGCGTCACGGCGAAACGCTGTTTGACGCGCTCGACGATGCCGGAGTGGATCCCCCAGCAGCGCTCCCAAGCCCGGCTCACATCGACGTTGGGTTGCTCGGCCAGGAATTCGGTGATGGTCTTGATATCGAGTTTGGTTGTCATGCGCCCCCCTTGTCGTATCGCACGTTAGCCCCGCGGCGGATCGCCGGGCAGCACCTGACCGCAGCGTGTTCGAAGCGCGGTCGACGAGGACAGTGGAACGGCGACTCTGCTAGCCTGCGCCGCAGCGATGCTCATCGTATCCACGTGGAGTGCTTGTCCATGACGCGTCTGTCCCACATCGATCGCCGGCGTTTTTTGCAGGGTGCAGGGGCCGTGGCTGCCTTGCCTCTGGTCACGTCCTGCGCTCAGCCGGGGTCGGGTACACAGCGCCCACTGGGCGTGCCGCTTGGGGCTTTCGATGGCGACAGCACAGCACTCGAGGTGACCGAGGGCGTCGACCTTTCAGGCAAAACCGTGCTCGTGACCGGTGCCACCTCGGGCCTCGGTCTCGAGACGATGCGGGTACTCGCTTTGCGCGGCGCGCATGTCATCGGCACCGGTCGTACGCTCGAGAAAGCGAAGGCGGCCTGTGACGGCATCAACGGTCGTACCACGCCGGTGGCTCTCGAGCTCGAGCGTTGGGACACGGTGGTGTCGGCGAGTGAGCTCATCCGCACGCTCGGCATGCCCATCGACATGCTGATCTGCAACGCCGGCATCATGGCGCTGCCCAAGGCGGAGCAGGTCTACGGCATCGAGAAGCATTTCGCGGTCAATCATCTCGGCCATTTTCTGCTCGTCAATCGTCTGCTGGATCAGCTCAAGGCGGCGCCGCAGGGCCGTGTGGTCGTGGTCTCGAGTCTCGGCTACAAGTGGGCGCCAGCGGCGGGCATCGAGTTCGACAATCTCGCAGGCACGCGCGGCTATGAGCCCAACAAAATGTACGGTCAGTCGAAGCTCGCCAACGGTTTGTTCTCACTGGAGCTTGCGCGGCGTCTGCGCGCAGAGGGGTCGCTGGCGACATCCAACTCCGTGCACCCCGGCGTCATCAATACCAACCTCGGGCGTCATTTCGACGCTTGGAAGCGCACACTCGCCAAGCTGATCGGCTGGACTTTCATGAAATCGGTTGAGGCCGGTGCAGCAACGAGTTGCTACGTGGCGACGGCTCCGGCGCTGGCCTCCTCCTCGGGATACTATTTCGAGGATTGCAATCCCGTGGTGCCGGAGGCCGGCAAATACATGGACGATCTCGCGCTCGCGGCGCGACTGTGGCAAAAGTCGACCGAACTGGTCGGGGAGTACCTCGGATGAAAGCCTTCGCACGCATCTTTGGTTTGATTTCTTTGGGTTTTTGCGCCGAGTTCGCGCTCGCGCAGGATGTCGCAACGGTGGCTGCACGGGCTCAGGCCGCGTACTTCGCGGGCAGCGCTGCCGAGCTCATCAAACTCGGCGACTCCATCGGCGCGTGGGCGAAATCGAGTAATTCCCGCGAGCAGTACGCCTACGCCTTCGTGCAGTTTCGTGTGCTGCAGTTGTCGGTGAACGCCAAGCGCAAGGACGACGCCAGCAAGTCGGGAGACGCCTGCACCAGTACGCTCGATTCGCTGCTCAAGCGCGACCCGAAGTCCGCCGAGGGGCATGCGCTGCAATCAGCCTGTTTCGGGTATCTGGCCAACCTCGGCGGCTTTGCTGCCATTCGCAACGGGTCGCGCAGCGGCAAGAGCATGGAAGCGGCCCTCGCCATTGAGCCGCGCAATCCACGCGTCGTGTTGGTCGATGGTTTCGGCGTCTACTTTCGCCCGAAGTTCGTCGGTGGCGACAAGGCCAAGGGTTGTCAGCGTTTCACTGAAGCGGCGGCCGGCTTTGAAGCGGCGCGCACCACGGGCGTCCCCTCGTCGATGGGTATCGACTGGGGTGCGGCCGAGGCCTACTACTGGGTCGGACGTTGCGCCAAGGATGCCGGTGATACCGCCGGTGCCCGGCGCGCTTTCGACAAGGCGCTGGGTATCGCACCGGATTTCGTCGCGGCCAAGCGCGGCTGACGCGCGCGCCTCGCCCCGCGACTTAAAACACGCCGGCTTCGAGACCCGCGACCAGCGTTGCGCCGAGCTCCTCGCAGCGGGCGAGTGCCGTCGCGTCAGGCTCGCCGATGCAAAGCACAGGCGGTGACACCGCCCGCCAGCGATAGCCCGTGACGATGCGTTCGACGGCGGCGATCGTGCCGCTGCCGTCGTTTCCGGCACTGACCATCAGGCCATAGGGCCGACCTTCGGTGCGCCCTTCGACCGGGTAGAAGCTGCGATCAAAGAAATGTTTCAGTGCCCCTGACATGTAGCCAAAGTGCTCCGGGGTCGCGAGCAGGATGCCCTGTGCCCAGAGCAGATCCTCCACGCTCGCCTGCAGCGCCGGGCGCTCGCGAAGTTCGAAATGCTCGCCTGCCGCGTGCACTCCTGCAACGGCGGCGGCGCACAGGCGCTCGGTGCGTCCGCCCGGTTGTCCGCCGTAGACGAGCAACAGCCTGGCGTTCACGGCAGCTCGTGGCCGCGGCGGTGGTTACGCGCGTAGATGATCAGCACGGCGATCAACGCGCCGATGCCGGCAAGGGCCATGTCGCGATGGGCTTCCCACTCAACGCCTTGTGTGCCTAGAAACGCCGCGCCCAGACCGCCACCAAAGACCACTGCTGCGGCCCATTCGAGCAACTCATAAAAGAGCGACGATGACATGACGAGATCGAGTGGCAGGAAATAACTCCAGAAGCCGCGGACACCGGCCATGCGCATCAGCATCTCGCGCACCGGCAGTGCCAGCAGCAGGTCGTAGGCAAAGTGCACCAGCCGGTCGTAGTGGTTTCGGCTGAAGCCGAGCGCGCCGTTCAGCGAGTCGCCGGTAAGGTCTCGGAAAGCTGCGTCGTAGGGCACGAGCGAATAGGTGTAGTGCGCGCCGAGGGCGTGCAGGCTCAAAAAAATCACCACCAGGACGTGCGAGGTCATCGACAGCCGCACTTGCCGCCGGATCCCGTACATCAGACCGAACCCGGCTAACACCAGGGTGTTTTCCAGCAGCCACGTCGGGCGATCGATCGGACGAATCGCGAGCACTAGCCAGAAAACGGCGAAAGCGCCGTAAAGCACGGTGAGTTGCTGGCGTCGGGTCATGGCACGGGCCAGTGTAGCGCGCTTCGGTGGAGTGAACGCACTGTGGCCAATGCGTACGGAAAGACCCCGGCGGCCTGCCCGTCGACGGCCTATCGCACTATTCTTCGGTCATGGGGCGAACGATGCGCTGGCTGACCCTGCTGCTGTGTGGCGCGAGCCTCATGCTCGGCCGTGCGCATGGGGCCGAGGAAGCCTTCGTGCCGAAGAGCGTCGATGTGCCGCGTCTCAAAGATCCGATTCGCATCGATGGCAAGCTCGATGAGGCATTTTGGCAAAGTGCCGTACCGATCCGGGATTTCGAGCAGTTTGCCCCGGGTAGCGGCGAACCACCGACCGAGTCCACGGAATTCTTCCTCGCCCGTGATGATGAAAATCTCTACATCGGCGCGCGGCTCGGCGATCGGGAGCCGTCGCTGATCAAACGGTCGCAGCTCGTGCAGGGCCAAGGGGTATTCAACGACGACTACGTCGAGATCTTGCTCGACACCTACAACGACCGGCGTACCGGCTATATTTTTTACGTCAATCCGAATGGCGTGCAGCGCGATGGACTGCTGCTCGGTGGTTTGTCCTTCAACATGGACTGGGATGGCATCTGGCAGGCGGCGGCGAGCGTGAACGGCGAGGGCTGGGAAGCCGAGATGGCCCTGCCGTTCAAGACGTTGGCCTTCGACCGACAGGGCGATGTGTGGGGTCTCAATCTCATCCGGTCGATCCGGCGCAAGCGTGAGGATGTCGCGTGGTCCCAGCGCAACCGCCGTATCACGCTCGATCTTACTAACGAGATTCGCGGCATGCGCGATCTCGACCAAGGGGTTGGCCTCGATCTTGTGCCTTCGGCGACCCTGACTGAGCGCGAGTCGTTCCGGCTCGGCGAGAGCAGCCTGGTGCTCAAGCCATCGCTGGATGCCTTTTGGCGGATCACGCCATCGCTCTCAGGTGCCTTGACGCTCAACACCGATTTCTCCGCCACCGAAGTGGACGATCGGCAGGTCAATCTGACTCGGTTTTCTTTGTTCTTCCCAGAGAAGCGCGACTTCTTTCTCGAGAACAGCGAAATCTTCGAGTTTGGCGGTCTCACGCAGAACGGTCGACCTTTTTTCTCACGCACCATTGGCTTGTCGGCGAGCGGTCAGCCCATTGATCTCGGTGGCGGTGCGCGACTTACGGGCAAGGTGGGTCGCTATTCGCTCGGCATGTTGGCGGTTCGGCAGGACGCGACGGCGAGCCTCGATGCGCAGGACGTGTTCGTGGCGCGCGGCTACCGCAACTTTGGCGAGCAATCGACGATCGGCGGGATCCTCACGAGCGGCGATCCGACGTGCGGCCGGGACAGTTCGCTGGTGGGTGTCGATATCGCGCTGCGTGATCAGCGCCGCTTCAACGGCTTCGTCGAGGCGCGGGGCTGGTGGCAAAAGTCCTCCACCGCGGGTCGCTCGGGCGATGAGCAGGCTTGGGGCGCCTCCGTCGGATATCCGAACGATCGTACGGATGCGCTGGTGGGGTTCTCGCGCATTGGTCGGGATTTCCGTCCGACGCTGGGTTTTGCCAACCGCACGGGGATTGACGAGTGGTATGGCCGTTACAAGAACCGCTACCGATTTGCCAAAGGGTCTTTACTGCGTAGCTGGCAGGCCGGCGTCGATGCTCGGCAGATCGACGATGCGGCAGGACGCCTCGAGTCACGCGCCCTTGTGATCACGCCCTTCGCACTCGACACCCAGCCGGGCGATAGCCTGTCACTCGATGTGGCGCGGTACACCGAGGTCGTGCGTACGCCATTCGTTCTGCCCGGTGGATTGCGGGTGCCGGCCGGAAGGCATGAGTTCGATCGCTTCCGGCTCTACGGCTCGACGGCGGGGTTTCGTCCATGGTCAGCGACGTGGGATTTGGAGACGGGTGGCTTCCAAAATGGACGGCGCTTGGACACACGTGTCGGCGTGAACTGGCGCCCGGATTCGCACTGGCTGCTCGGCGCGCAGTATCAGACCAACGCGATCGACTTGCCGGGGGGTGATTTCACCACCCGCGTCTACGGTCTGACCGTCAACTATGCGTTCGATGTGCGCTGGGCCTGGCTCAATGTTGCGCAATACGACAACGTCTCTGGACGACTGGGCCTCAACAGCCGCCTGCGCTGGTGGCCGACGCCCGGGCAGGTGGGTTATCTCGTCGTCAACTACGATTGGCGCGAAGATGCCGCAGGAGACTTCAAGCCGTTTGTCGCCGAGACCACGATCAAGCTGACCTACACTTTCCGCTATTAACCACGACCCGCTGTTAACCACGACCGCGATCGATCAGCCGGTCAATTCTTCTCGACGGTATAGACGATGTCGGTGCTCGCTTCCTTGCCCGCCTCGGTGCGCAGCGTCCAGCGATCGTTGATGCTGTAACGCATCTTGAGGGTGTTGATCGCCTCAGCGAGGGAAATCCCGTAGCTGATGTACAGGCGGCTCGACAAATACTTGCCAAACACCAGCGAAGTTTCATTGGCGAGATTCTGCTCGATGCCCACATCTTCGATGCCGATCCGTTGCCCGAGTTGCTGCGCGAGTATCGCGCCGCCTTGGGCCAGCAAGGCGTCGCGACCGGCGTTGGCGGTATCGCTGCTTTGCGCACTCTCGAGCGTTCCGCCCGCCAGCAGCAACGAGACGACCTGCGACTGCGGCAAGGAAGGCTCCGAGAAGAAGGTCATGCGTGGTTCGCTCAAGGAACCGCGCACGTTCACGCCTGCTTTGAACTCCGGAAATTCTTTGGTTGCGCGGATGTCGATACCCGGGTCGGCCACGAGGCCGCCCGAAAAGATAAGCCGACCGCGCTCGATGTCGAGTTTGCGGCCGAGTGCCATGTACTTGCCTTCGGCGACGCCGAGCTCGCCTGATCCGCGTGCTGGGTTGCCCGGCGTGGTGGAGACATTGAGTGAGCCCGCGAGTCGTCCCGTCAGCCCGAGCGCCTCGATGTTGACGCGCTCGCCGAGCAGCAAACGGATATTGCTGCTGACGCTGAAAGAGGCCGCGGGGTCGTCAGGCTCGTCGCTGATGACGATCTCGTCGGCTGAGGGCAGCACGGCTCCGGTCAGATCCGCAGGCGTGATCCGCGCGTTCGGAATCAGCACTGTGCCGGTCGCTGCGAGCGTGCGCGCGGCGACCTTGAAGCTCAGATCGGGCGAGGCCGTAATGCGCGCTTCGGGGATGTCGACGACCGTCAGATCGTTGCCCTGGATACGCAGCGTGCCGTACGGCTGCTGATTGCGCCAGGTCAGTTCCGCATCCGCATCGATACGGCCGGAGCCCGAGCGAGCAGAGGACTTCAGCACGAAGCCGTTGTCGATCAATCGTGCCTCGGCCTCGATGTCGCGCAGTGCCAGATTCACCTGATAGAAGTCGAGTTCGCCCATTGCGACACGCATCACGCCGTTAACGAGCGGCGTACCGAGCGTGCCGCCCATCACGAAATCGAGCGACAACTCGCCGGTGGATCGATCGATTTCGGGAATGTAGAGATACAACAGGCCGAGCGCCGAGGACTCGGCACGCAGCGTGGCGTTGAGCGGATAGCCGCGCCAGTCGGCGCCTGCGCGGGTCGCCGACAATTCGCCTCGGGCGCGCACCCGATCACCCGCGCCGACATCGAGACGCGCGGTCACGCCCGATTCAGCGGACAGAGCTTCGAGCGAGCCGGAGCCGAGCGGCACGATCTCCTCCTTGCCACCGGCGCGACTCCAGCGCAGACGCGCGTCCTTGAAATCGGCGCGCAAGCTGCCGTACGGCAACCCCTCATCTGCCGATTGCAGCTGGGCCGAGGCATTGACCACGCCTTCGTAGTTGGCGCGGGCCGAGGGCCGAGGCAGCAGGCTGACGAGAGGCAGCCCGGTGATGTCGAGGGCGGCTTTCCAGCCCTCGGCGGTCCAGTCCCCGGAAGCGCAGCTCGTGGCTTGCCCCGCCACCGTATCGGCTCGACGCGTGTTTAGGCAGAACGGTTTCACCTCGCCCGAGTCGACGCGCAGCAGCCACTCAAGCGGCGCTGCGAGACCGAGCGCGAGGGCCTCGCGTATGTCGACATCGAGTTGCGACCCACGCTGCTGCCAGCCCTCGGCCACGAACGCGCCTTGCGCGCGACCCTCCAGCCGCAGGTCATCACTGCGCAGGATCAGATGCAGTGCGTGCGCAGCGCTCGTGCCGTCGACATCGAGCGTGAGGCGATCAGCCGTTTGTCCGGCCACCGACAGATCGCTGGCCTTCAGCTTGACTACCGCTTGTGCCTGCGGTCCACCGCTCGGGTCGAGATCGACTTTCGCTTCGAGCGCGCCGATCTCCACGCCCTGCACCGCGATGCTGCGCCCTTGCGCATCGAGCTTCAGCAGCATGCTGCGGGGTGAGCCCCGCACAGAGCCCTCGGCGCGGATCTCGCCGCGGCCACTCGGCGTGAGGATGCTGAGATCGTTGGCACGAATACGAAAGTCGAGATCGCGTCGACGCGGCGATAGCGAGCCATCGAGTGCCAGCTGTAAACCGCCTGCTGCCACATCGATCTTGCGTAACCCGAGCGTGTCGCCGCTCAGGCGTACGCTGCCCTGACCGCGGGCCGCGGTGCCGCGCACCTGCCCGGTGAGATTGAGGACATCGAGGTCCACCACGCCGTTCTTGCCGAAACCGCTGCCGCGGGCATCAAGGCGAAATGTCAGTGACCCTGGCAGATCCGCGCGTACCCCGGCGGGATCAATATTCTGTGCAAGACCGCGGACTCGCCAGCGTTCCGCCGGCTTCCATTCGACCTCGCCGCTGAGGCGTGCCGTGCCGCGCAGCACGCCCGCCTTGGCTTCGAGGATGTCCAGCCGGCCGGGGTTGAGCACCGTGCGGGCCTGCACGTCGGCCGGGGGCAGGGTGCCCGCCAGCACGCGTGCAGTGATGTCGAGTCGGTACGGCTGCAGCCCGTTGATCGAAAGTGTGCCGCGCGGACTCGTGACTACGGCAGGGCCAGGCTTGAGTGGCCAACGGAAACTCTCCCAACGACCGTTCAAGGCGAGCTCGGGGCCTGCATCGCGCAGCGTGACGCTGCCTTCGAGCGCCGCACTCAGACTGCGGTCAGCCGTAGCCAAGGTGACGTTACGCAGCGACAATACGCCGCGCGAGTAGAGGCTGTCGATGCTGACCTCGAGCGAGCCGGCCGCGAGACGCGGCGGAAGCACCCGTCCTTTGCCACGGTAGCCGTCGCGGTCGATGCTGAGGTCAAGCTGGCCGGAGAGCGGACCAAGGAAATCCGAACCGCCGAATCTCTCGAGTGCCAGATCCTCGAATCGTGCGATGCCGGTCAGACCCCAAGGCAGCAAGGCTCGAAAGCTGCCATCTTCAATGGTCGCCTTGAAGGGCTCGGTGAGCGTCGCATCGACCAGCATCTTCTCGAGATTGCCGTTCGCGGTGGCCTCGGCGACCCAGCGCGGCCCCTTGAGCGGCTGCAGCACGGCTCGCACGCGCCCTTCGAGATCGAGCGGGTTATCGGCGCTGAGCAGTGCCTCGCCACGTAACTGCAGTCGCTGCAGGCGAGTTGCGACCTCGGTAATTCGCAGCGTCTTGCTGCGCAGCGTGCCGGTGACAACGTTGTTTTGCAGCGTGACGGGCGCGCCGGTTTGGGGCTGGATCTCGATTTCATTGATCTTCGCTTCCCGGGTATCGATGCTCAGCAGCCCCGGCAAAAATCGCGGCGGCTTGTCGGGCGGGGGCTTGTCACGCGGCAAGGCTGTGATGTCGATCCTGCGTACCTCGAGGTCGCGAACCTCCACGGTCTGCCACAGCAGCGGCAGCAACTCCACGCGGGCCCGCACATCACGCGCCTCGACGCGGACGATATCGTGCTGGATGAGCACCCGATCGATGCGCAGACCACCGGCGATCGTGCCGCTGACGCCGGTAATTTGCAGCGTTTCGATGTTGCCGACAGTGGTGGGCAGCCGTGCGATGAGTGCACGCACCAGTGCACTCGAGTGGCCGAGCGTCCACAGTGCTCCGAGCGGCAAGAGCAGCAGCACGCCGAGTAGTACCAAGGCCAGTTTGCCGCGACGTGTCATGGGCTCAGAGCTTCGGTGAAAAGTTCAGGTGTAGCCGCGGTCCGCTCGGATCTTTGAATCCGCCGACGGTGGTGCAGCGAGGATCGGGCGAAGCGCTGCGGCAGACGGGGTTCGTCATGGGCTGAGCCAAATCGATACCGAGTGTCACCACCGGCAGCCGCAAACGCAGACCGACCCCGACCGACCATTGCAGTGGGTCGCCGAAGCGATCAAACGCATTGCCCATGTCGACAAACACTGCCGCACCGAGATTACGCGGCAAGTCGCGAATGAGTTCGGCTGTGCCCGTGAGCAAGTGACGACCGCCGATCTTTCGGCCTTCGGCGTCGAGTGGTGACAGGTCGTTGAAGCCGAAGCCACGCACACTGCGATCACCGCCTGCAAAGAAACGCTCGGTACCGGGTAGGTCGGCCGTGTCCGATACGAGCGTCGCGCCCACCTGCCCTCGAACGAAGGCATGCCATCGTGTGCCGAGATCGAACACGCGCTCGGCTTCGAGTCTCAGCTGCACGAAGCTGTCGGGTGCGCCGATGCTGCGCGTCGAGCCGCGCAGCTCCGCGTATAGGGCACGCGAGAACAGCGCCTCGCCAAGATAACCTCGCGGCACGGAGGCATAACTGATGCCCGGAATGATCAGTGTGTTGGCCACATCGCTTGCAGGTTCGGTCAGCGTGGCCGGCGTGATGGTGCGCAAGCGGCTGAGCGAGACGTAGGTCACGCGCTGCCAGTTTCCGAGCACTTGAGTCACGGCTGGCTGAAAGCGTGTCGTGCGCGTATCGAGATCGCCGAGTTCGTCACGCGCATAGCGAAATTCGAAACCGAGTTTTTCGAGCGCCGGATCGCCAATCGGAATCACGTACCGCGCTTCGAGCGACTGTTCAGTTTGCGCGGCTTTGAGTTCGGTGCGCAGGCGGTGACCGCGACGGTTCAGCCGCCGGTTCTCCCACGACAGCGTACCGCGGGCGCGGCTGTCGGTGGCATAGCCGACACCGGCGGAGTATCGATTGCGACGGTTCGGCTCGGCGCGAATGCTGACCGGAATCTGCAGTGTCGTGGTATCGGCTTGACCCGCGACGACTTCGACGTTGGCGAAGTACTGACTGTCGTCGAGTGCAAACTGGGTGCGCAGCAGCTGCGTGGCGTCGTAGGGCGCGCCATCGCTGAAGCGCACGTAACGGCGCAGCAACCCGTCATCGAGAGTCGTCTGCTCGATCAGCGTGGTACCGAATCGGTAGCGCGGGCCGGTTTCGAGCACGAGTGCAGCGCTCGCAGTAAGTTTTGACGGATCGACTCGCAGCTCGCTGCGCGTGAGCTTGGCCTCAGCGTAGCCCAGCGTGGCCGCGGTGCGCAGCAAAGTATTGCGCACTTGATCGTAGGTCGCATGGTCGACACGCTCGCCGATACGCAGCCGCGGCGAGGCCACGATCTCGCGAAACGACGGATTCTCGAGTCCCGGACCAATCACTTGTACGATCACCTCGGTGAGCATGACCGGAGGACCGGGAGCGACGTCGATGCGCGCCCGCCACTCGCCGGCGCGCACCCGCTCAACTCGGCTCTTCACGGTGGCGGCGTAGTAGCCGAAGGGACGTAGCGCGGCGGCGTGGTTGTGCCGGACGCTGCTCGGGTTTGGCCTGCTCGCCATGACCACGGTCGCGCGGGCGGATATCGACATCCAAATCAACGGCGTCGAGGGTGCACTGCG
>JBJTBK010000175.1:0-2208 GCA_046091245.1 Nevskiaceae bacterium
GCTATTTGGCGCGCCTTGCGGGCATCGAATCGATCGCCGTGTTGCCGACCGGCGTGGCCGCTCCGCCCTCAGCGATTGCCGTCGTGGGCGGCATGCGGGCCTTTGTGCCGATGGCCGGTCTGATCGATCCGCAGGCCGAAGCCTTGCGTCTCGAGAAACGCATCGGCAAAACCCGCGAGGAGATCAAGCGCGCACGCGGCAAGTTGTCGAACGAGAACTTCGTGCGCAACGCTCCACCCGACGTCGTCGTGCAGGAACACCAGCGGGTGGCCGAGTTCGAAGGCACGTTGTCGAGCCTTGAAGAGCAGCTCACCCGCGTCAAGCAGTTGCTCTAATCGGCCATGCTGCGCTTACTCGTCATCATCGTCCTACTGCTCGTCCTCTTCTGGTGGTTGCGGCGCCGACGTCGGCGTGCTCGGTCGGAGGAATCGACGCTCGCCTGCGACCCTCGCATCGTTCTACAGAATAAAGCTCATCTCTATCGCCGCCTCCCGTCGGAGCTACAGGAGCGTCTGCTGCCAAGGCTGCAGGAGTTCATTCGTCGCATACCATTTACCGGTGCTCGCGGACTGCAGGTCACCGACGAGATGCGCGTCATCATCGCGGCGCAGGCTTGCATCCCAACGCTTGGCAGCGAGGAGTATCCGTTTGACGCCCTGCACGGCATCACGCTGCATCCGGATGAGTTCGTGGTCGAGGAGCAGGACGAGGACGAGAGCACGGGCGTCGTGACGGAAGGCTACCGAGCCCTTGCCGGGCAATCGCTGGACACCGATCGGGTCGTGTTGTCCTGGCGTGACGTACAGGAAGCGGAAATTCGCGATGACGGCTACAACGTCGTCATCCATGAGATCACCCACTTTCTCGAAGCCAGTCGACCCGGCGGCGATGCCGCGGCGCATGCGGCGCTGGCTGCAAGCCACGCGGAACTGTGCCGCGCGGTAGATCGCGGCGAGTCGACCCTGCTAGACCCGTATGGCGCCGAGGATCTCACCGAGTTTCTGGCCGTCGCAGCTGAGTTTTTCTTTGAGCGCCCCCGCGATCTACGCGAACAGCACCCGACCCTGTATGTGCTCCTGCGCGACTCCTTTCGACTCGATCCGGCAGAGTGGCAAACCTGAGCCTGTCAGGATGAGGTAGCGACGCCCTGCGCTAGAACTGATCAGGGTGGTGCGCCATGCGCGCATCGAACGCACCCCGCAGCAGCGGCCAGTCGCGCTCGTAATCACCGCTCGGATTCATCGCCTCGCCAAATACGACGCGTCGGCGCGAGTAGTCGAGCGCTGCCGTGACGATCGGCACACCCGCCTCGACGGCGATGCGATAGTAGCCGTGCTTCCACTGCGCGACCTTCTTGCGCGTGCCTTCCGGGGCGAGTGTGATGACCATACGCTCGGCGGAATTCATCGCTGCGACGGAGGCTCCGACCACATTACCGGCGTGGGAGCGATCAATCGCCACGGCACCGAAGGGTCGTCCGAGCGCGGCCCAAGGCCAGCGCAACGCCGTGTGATTCACGAACCACGAACTGTGCAGTCGCAAGCCTAAATAGGCGAGGAAGCCGACAACGAAATCCCAGTTCGAAGTGTGCGGTGCCACGATCAACACGAACTTGCGCAGATTCGGCAGGTTACCCTCCACCCGCCAGCCCGCTAGGGCAAGACCCGTTAGCCCCACCCAGCGTCGCCAGCGACTGCGAACCTGCGGCACCTCGGCGGGCAGATGCGGAATCCGGCTGGTGCTCATACGCTGCTGCTCATGCGGCACCTGCTGCGCCGCGGCGTGACTCCGGCACGTACCACAGCAAGATGCCACCTGCCAAAAACAGCACGACGAGCGATGCGATCGACAGTCGGGAATTACCTGTGAGCAGCGCGACTGTGCCGATCAGCAGCGGCCCGACGAAACTGCCGAACTTGCCCATCATGTTGTAGAAGCCAAAGAACTCTCCTGCCTTACCCTCAGGCACGAGCCGACCAAAGAAAGACCGCGACAGACTTTGGATGCCGCCCTGTACGAGCCCTACGACCACCGCCAGGGCGAAAAACTCCGGTACGGAATCAAGGAAGTAGCCGTACACCGTGGCAGCCAAGGACACCGCGAAGCACAACAAGATGCCGCGTTTGGCGCCGAATCGATTACCCAAGGCGCCCAGAATCAGCGCAGACGCGTAGGCTACGATCTGAGTAAGCAGCAACGGAGACAGCA
>JBJTBK010000176.1:0-6428 GCA_046091245.1 Nevskiaceae bacterium
ATAGGCGAGCGTATCGCGCCAACGCGTCCAGTAAGTCTTGCGATAGCGCTCGAAATCGCCGCGCCAACTGCGCGCGACGGCGCGACCCTCGATCTTGAAGTTGGCCTCGCCGCCCCAGATCGTACGACACAGGTAAGGGAATGGCGCTGCGATCACGATCTCGCCTTTCTCACCGACATCGGCAATACGCGCCTGCACGCTGCCGGAAGCATCGGCCTCGCTATCAGCCACCCAGACGTCACCCAGAATCCATGGCAGCGGATAGGTATGCGCGTCCGCCCGCAGCGGAAAGTCCGTGTTGCCGTACAGGTGCGTCCAGACGATGCCGCCGTGTTCGGTGGCCCAGTAACTGTTGGTGTACCAGGGCGTAACCAGATCCATACCGAACTGCTGCACAACAGGCGAGGTCGGCTCGGCGCAGAACGTGGCTACGCGCAGGCTTACGCGCGAGTACGCACGAACGTCTTCGACGTTCTGCGGATCGGTCATCACGGTCTTGAGGAACGTGACACCCGCCTTGAAAATATTGACCTTGAGTCGCTCGATGATGCTCGCGAAACGACCTGCACCCGGAAATACCGGGGCGCCCTCGGCGATGACGGTGGTGACGCGAGTGCTCAGCGCGCCGCTGATCATGTAACTCTGGCCGGTGATCCAGCCCGGATCGGCGACGACGTACATCACATCGCCCGCCCGCGCATCGAAAGCCACACGCATGCTGTGCGCCACGCCACTGACGTAACCACCGTGCACGTGCACCACACCCTTGGGCTTACCGGTGGAGCCCGAGGTGTAGATGAAAAACAGCGGAAATTCCGTATCGAGCGGCTCGACCGGCGCCGCTGCCCACACGGCTGCGACGAACTCGCGGTCGGGCAGAGCGAGCAGACTCGCCTCATCGTGCACGGCAAAGCCCGCTGCACGCGCAGCCGCAAGTAACTGCTGCTCTGCAGCCGCCGTGAGCTCATGGCCCCTTTGGTCGCGCTCAGCGCGCCACAGCAAATCAGCTTGCGCCGTATGGCGCACCACGATCACGGTATCCACTCGCGGCGGCGTGGTGACCAGTGCAGAGGCAATGGCCGTTCTGATGCGACTGGCTTCGGCGGAACTGAGGCCACTCAGACTTTCGAGTGCGCGGCCGACGCCGCGCATGATGTCCGAGCGCTCAAGCGTGATTTCATTGGCCACCACGCGTTCCGCGCCGTCGAGTATGCGTGCCGCGTGTGCAGTCGACAGACCCAAGGACTCGAGCGCCTGCGCGACGGCGCGCACCGCCTGCTCGGCTGGCACGTAACCGTCGAGCGCAGGATCGGTGTAGGCCTCTTTGAAGGCCACAATCTGCGCGTTGCGGTAGCCGCCATCGGCGGTGATGACCACCCGCGCACCCGCATTGTGAATGCGATCGGACAGCGTCTTGTCGCTGAAACCACCGAACACCGGCGTGTACACGATGCCGAGCCGCTTGCAGGCCTCGGTCCAGTACACCTGCTCGGGAATATTTGGCATGTTGATCGCATCGCGATCAACCGCCTTCAAGCCAAGGTTGCGCAGCGCGAGCGCGCAGCGCGCGACCTCGAGCAACAGCCGCTTGCGCGATACCGAATACGAGACCACGGGCCCGCCGCGTCCACCGTCCTGCGACTGATCCCAGCGATCGCCTTCGAACCACAGGGCCGCCTCGGCGCCATGGCCTTCGAGCACATGGCGATCTATTTCATTGAAACAGGCGTTGGTGAGTGCGCCGCCGAACCAGCGATAAAACGGCGCTTCGCTGGAATCGAGGGCCGTATGCCACGGCCGGTACTGCTCGGGCAGGGTCGGCTGCACCGGTTGGAGGCTGCGGGCATCGAAACCGCGCCACACACCCGTCGCCGCCTCGAAGCGGATCCACGCCCCGTGCTCGCCGACGCTCGGCTCGAACCAGTGGAGCTCACGACAGGCGATGTCGCCGTGATAGGCACCGGGATCGTGCTGGCAGGCGGCGCGTGCCGCGTCCCAGGCCGAACGAGTGGTAAGGGGATTGACGTGCGCAGACGGTGGGGCAACCGCCACAGGAGCCGGGGCCGGTTCCTTGGACCCGATCGACATCGACATGCATTTTCTCCGACCCCCGGTGGCAATCTAGCATCAACTCCTGTGAAATACGCCTTGTAAAAATTCACGGTGGTTCATGCTCATCGAGCGACTCTGGCCCGCCAATGCGTGGCGCAATTACCACTATCTGATCGCCTGTGAGGAAACCGGCGAGGCCTTGGCCGTCGATCCGCTCGACTGGTCGCTATGCCACGAGCTCGCCCGAGCGCGGGGTTGGACGATCCGCCAGATCCTCAACACCCACGAGCACGGCGATCACGTCGGGGGCAACGAACCGCTGCAGGCCGCGACCGGCGCGCGAGTGTTGGCGCACGGCGGGGCCGCCGGCCGAATTCCCGGTATGAACAAGGCCCTCGCGGGTGGCGATGTGATTCGCGTGGGACGCAGCGTCGAGCTGCATTGCCTCGATACGCCCGGGCACACCCGTGCCCACCTGTGTCTACTCGCCCAAGGCCAGGGCTCTCAGGAGGCGCCTGCCCTGATCTGCGGCGACACCCTGTTCGGCGCCGGTGCCGGCAATTGCCACAACGGCGGTGATCCGGGCTTGCTCTATGCCACGTTCGTCGAGGTGCTCGCTCGCTTGCCGGATACCACGCGGGTGTTCCCCGGGCACGATTACCTTGCGCGCAACCTCGCCTTCACCTTGGATCGAGAGCCGCAGAACACCGCGGCTGTAAGCACCCTCGCCACACTCGGCGAACGTCAGGGCGATGCGGCCCCGGTGACGACACTCGGCGAAGAAAAACGAATCAACACGTTTTTCCGGCTAACCCAACCACAAGTGATCGCAGGATTGCGCGCCGCGTTTCCGGAGTTGCCCGAAAACCCCGACCCGCGAACGGTCTTCCTGAAACTGCGCGAGCTGCGCAACCGCTGGTGAGCCCTGCGATCAGCGGCGCTCGAGCAGATCGATGCGTAGGCCTGCTGGTGAGGTAAGGGTCGCCATACGGGCTGTGCCGAAGCCGCTTGGGACCACGCCATGATCCACGGGCGCGGCACGCATCGCACCCGCGGTACGCTGCAATGCCACGGCACGCTCGAGCACGGCGGCGAGATCCGCCACGAAGAAAGTCACCGACAACATCCCGCGAGCCGGCGCCTTGGCGCGCGGATACAGATCAGCACTGTTCACGCCTTCGTATTGCACGATCTCGAGGCGGCCGTAGTCGTAACCGCGATCGCCAAAAATACGTACATCGAGCGCACCACCGACAGGCAAGCCGATGGTCTGCTCTACCGCAGTGCCCGAGAATCGGTGGTACGACGTCTCATCAAGACCCAGCACGGTCTCAAAGAACCGCTTCTCTCGAGTGTTGTCGGGTGAAATCGCCACGATCTGCGGCGCGACGCCATACCCCTCGGGGCTCACCGGCTCGGGCTTGCCTTGCTGCTCGAGGAAGACGAGGTTGACGCCATCGGGGCCGGGCAGATGAACCTCATCGACAATGACACCATCGGTCTCGAAGCGACCAATGGGAGAGCGAAAGCGGTAGCCTGCTGCTTCGAGTTCGGTGTAGCGCGCAGAGATATCGCGCACTGCAATGTCGACACTCTTCGGTACGAGGTCAGTGGTCGAAGCGCCCTCGCGTACCGCCGAGCCCGGCACGCGAAATCGCACGAGGTGCACGCCGCCTTGCTGCATGCCGGGTGTCAACAGCAACGCCTGATCGATGATGGCATCGTCGGCCACACCCCACAGCCGCGCGAGCCCCGGGTCGGTGCCTTGGCGCCGCACGACGATCTGCATGCCGAAGCGTTGTACCCAAAGGCCGAGCGCCTGATCCATGTCGGCAACGCTCAGGGTGACATAGGCGTAAGCCTTGGGATTGGCGGGGTTGGGGGGCACGAGAAATTCCTCCGTCGTGGCGCCGAGACGCGCGGCCGCAGGTGACGTGGCGCCCGTAGAGCAGGCCGCCAGAATGAAGCCAACGCCGATCGCGAAACACACTGCCAACGCTCGCATCAGGCCAGTATAGTGCGGCGCATGACGGAGTTTTATCGGCGCGGCTTTCTCGTCTTGACCGTGGTCGTTCTGGGTTATGCCGTGTGGGAAATCCTGACGCCCTTCTGGGGCGCGCTCGCCTGGTCGATCGTGCTCGCTGTGCTGATGGCGCCCTTGCAGTCGCGCCTGGCGAGCGGCCTCGGTGATCGTCCGAGCGCCGCAGCCGCCGTGCTGACGATGCTCACTCCGATCGTGGTGTTTGCCCCACTGGTGCTGCTCGGCGCGAGCTTCATCGAGCAGGGCCGAACGCTGATCTACGATCTGCAGCACAGCGCCTGGCGTATCGATGGCGAGACACTCAACCGACTCGAAGACTATCCAGTGCTCGGACCCTTGCTCGCCGATGTCGTCAATCTGCTCGATCTCGAGGGCAGTCAAATCACCGATTTCTTCGTGACGATCGGGCAAACGTTCCTGCGTTACGCCGCAAGCCTCGGCAGCAGCATGGTCATCGGCGCGCTCGGCACCACGGTCGCGTTTCTGCTGATGTTGTTCCTGCTGTTTTTCATGCTGCGTGATGGCCGATCGATGCTGCAGCGTCTCGGCAATCTTGTCCCCATCGATCGTGAACATCGCGAACAGATGTTGGCACTGATCGCCAATACCACTCGCGCGGTGGTCTACGGCTCCGGTCTCACGGCGCTGCTACAAGGTCTGCTCATCGGCATCGCCTTCGCGATCGTCGGCTTACCCTCGCCCGTGGTATTCGGCGTACTCGCCGCGCTGTTCTCGCTGCTGCCCGCGGGAGGTACGGCGTTCGTCTGGATACCCGCCACGCTGGCACTCGCAGGGATGGGCCGCAGCGGCGCAGCACTGTTCATGCTGGTATGGGGCGGGTTCGTGTCGATCGTCGATAATTTCATCCGACCACTACTCGTTTCCAAGCAGGCCCATGTCTCCACGCTCGCCGTGTTTGTCGGCGTCATTGGGGGTGCAGCGGCCTTTGGCGGCGTCGGTCTCGTGGTCGGTCCGGTAGTACTGACGCTGGTGTCGGCACTGCTGCGTTTTGCAGAAGAAAAACGCCTCGGTCAGAGCGACTGAAAGCCGCTAGAATTCGCGGCCCCATGGACCTTTCCCCGATTCTCAACCCGCTGAACGAAGCGCAGCGCGAAGCCGTGACCGCGCCCGTCGGCCCCGTGCTCGTGCTCGCTGGTGCGGGCAGCGGCAAGACGCGCGTGCTCACCCATCGTGTCGTGTGGTTGGTGCAGGCCGAGGAAGCCTCGATCCACAGCATCGTCGCCGTGACCTTCACCAACAAGGCGGCTGGCGAGATGCGTGCCCGCATCGAAACGCTGCTTGGCCTGCCGGGTGCGGCGCTCTGGATCGGCACGTTCCATGGCATCGCCCATCGGTTGCTGCGACTGCATTGGCGCGAAGCCGGCCTGCCTCAAACCTTCCAGATCCTGGATGGCGACGATCAACTGCGGCTCATCAAGAAATTGATCAAGACCCAGGGGCTAGACGAAACCCGCTGGGTGCCGCGCGATGTGCAGTACTTCATCAACCAAAACACGGACGAGGGCATGCGTCCGAAGGCGCTGAAGGACGGCAACGATCCGACCCGACGCCAGCTGGTGAAGCTTTATCAGGACTACGAAGACACCTGTCAGCGTGCGGGTGTGGTCGACTTCGCCGAGCTCTTGCTACGCGCTTTCGAATTGTGGCGCGATCGGCCGGAGTTGCTCGGCCACTATCGGCGCCGTTTCCGCCACGTGCTCATCGACGAGTTTCAGGACACCAACACCATCCAGTACGCGTGGATGAAGTTACTAGTCGGCTCTGACGGAGCGCCGTTCGCCGTCGGTGACGACGACCAATCGATCTATCGTTGGCGCGGTGCACGCGTCGAGAACCTGCAGACGTTTCGGCGCGACTTCCCGCAGGCCAAACTCGTGCGACTCGAACAGAACTATCGCTCGACCGGCACGATTCTCGAAGCGGCCAACGCGCTCATCGCCAACAACAGCGGTCGCCTGGGCAAAAATCTTTGGACGAGTGGCAGTAAAGGCGAGCCGATTAGGCTGTATGCCGCGTTCAACGAACGCGACGAAGCGGAGTTCGTGCTGCAGCGCATCAAGGACTGGGTCGCGCGCGGCGGTAATCGCCGTGACATTGCCATCCTGTATCGCTCGAATGCCCAGTCGCGCGTGTTCGAAGAAGTGTTCCTTTCGGCCCGCGTGCCGTACAAGGTGTATGGCGGACTGCGATTCTTCGAGCGTGCCGAAATCAAAGATGCGCTCGCCTACCTGCGCTTGGTCTCGAGTCGCCAGGACGATACATCCTTCGAGCGTGTCATCAACCTGCCCACGCGCGGCATCGGCGCCAAGAGTCT
>JBJTBK010000177.1:0-3749 GCA_046091245.1 Nevskiaceae bacterium
TCTCCGGACTCATGGGTTCGGCTTGCATGGCAAGCGCCGACATCGATCGCCTTCCCGCAATCCGGCATTGCGCAGGGTTGCAGTGGCGGGTTGATCGATCTCACCCATCTACCGTTGCGGGGGCAGCGCCGGAATGGAACCCTGAAGGCTCGCACCGGCTTCCCGTTTCACTCCGTCATCCCCAAGACGCGCCTGCGGACACGGAACACCTCGACGGCCGCACAATGCACCAGGCGTTCCGGTTTTGCACATGCATCGGGAGCCTGCGTCCATAACTTAGAAGGTCGGGTGTAGAGTGCAGGACATGAGCGTCGTGGCGTTGCGAGCCGATCGGGTGCTGCTGGCCGAGGGGTTCGTGCCGGCCATGAACGTGCTCGTCGAAAACGGACGCGTGACCGATGTCTGTGCCGACGCACGACGGCCAGACAACATCGAGGTACGGCGGATCCGGGGCGACCTCGTGCCTGGCTTCATCGACTTGCAGGTCAACGGCGGCGATGGAGTGCTGCTCAATGACCGGCCAGATCTCGAGGGCGTACGCCGCATCGCTGCGGCACACCGACGGCTGGGTACGACAGGCCTGCTGCCGACGGTGATCAGCGATGAACGTGAGGTGGTGGCCGAAGCAATTCGTGCCACGGACGCTGCGATCGAGGCGGGTGTCCCGGGAGTGCTCGGTCGTCATATCGAAGGACCCTTCATCAACATCGCCAAGCGAGGCATACACGCCGCGGCAAAGATTCAGTCGTTGGATGATCGAGCGCTTGAGCTGCTTTGCTCGGCACGGTTCGGTCGCACACTCGTCACGCTGGCACCGGAGCAAGTGCCGCCCGGTGCGATTCGTGAACTTGTGCGGCGCGGCGTCATCGTGGCGGCCGGACACACGTTGGCGACGTATGCCCAACTCGAGGCTGCGCGGGAGGAGGGGCTTTGTGGATTCACGCATGTGTTCAATGCCATGTCGCCCCTCGGCAGTCGTGAGCCTGGCGCAGTCGGTGCCGCCGCGGACTTCGATGAGTGCTGGGCGAGCGTGATCGCCGATGGCGAACACGTTCACGGCGCGTCATTGCGCTGGATGCACAAGGCCAAGGGAGCTCAACGACTCGTGTTGGTAAGCGATGCCATGCCACCCGTCGGCACCGCCGCGCGCTCCTTTACCTTGCAGGGTAGCGAGATCACCGTGTCGGGTGGTCGCTGCACGGGTTCTGACGGCACGCTCGCTGGATCAATGCTCGATATGGCTTCGGCGGTTCGGCGAGCGAGCGAGTTGATGCGTGTCGATCAAGCTATCGCCGTAAACATGGCCACCTTGACGCCGGCCACGGTGCTCGGTCTCGAGCACGAGCGCGGGCAGATCGCTGTAGGTTATCGCGCCGACTTGGTGTGCTTATCGCCTGAGGGTGCCGTGTGCGGGGTTTGGGTGGCGGGCGAGACCGGTTGACCGGGCGGTAGTCCCCGAGTGCGCCCCAGATGAATGGCGCCGTTCAGGGCGTCGCCGAGTGGTTCACGCAGGCGAGTCCGCACGCTCACCGACAACCACTCGCGAAGGCGAGGCGCGAGTCCACCCATCAGGCAACACTGCGGAACGCCGCGCTCGAATAGCGTGTTGATCAAGCGATCGATGCGCTGTGCCGATTCCTGCACGATGGGCTCGGCCACGGTGTCGCCACGCGCGGCATGATCCATCACCATGGGCGCGAAGGCCGCAAAGGCGGTGGCATTGGCCGTGTCCATCCAAGCGATGATCTCGGCGGCGGAATCCGAGAAATAGGCGAGCAGTTCATGGGTCATCGCCGAGTGGGCAATTCGTCCATCGCGCGCCCACAGACAACGCCTAATGGCTTGTAGGCCCAGATCTGCGCCACTGCCCTCGTCGGAGATCGGAAACCCATAGCCACCGACTACGATGGTTTCGCCGTTCACTCGGCCGAAACCGATGCTGCCCGTCCCAACGATAACGATGCCGCCGTCGGCGCCATCGTGAGCACCGATACAGGCGATCGCGGCATCGCTGGCGAAGGCGATGGTGTCGAACGGGAACGGATGCGAGCGCAGGGTGTGCAGCACGCCGCGGCGATTGAGACCTGCGATGCCAAGACCCGCTTGGATGCTGCGCACCGCGGCCTCGTCAAGACCTGCCGAGTTCGTTGCGCTCTGCCATGCGGCGTTGATTTCGCGGAACGCAGCTTCGAGACCCACCCGAGTGTTAGCGGGTCCGGCTTCGCCGATGCCGATGAGTTGACCGTGCGGATCGACGAGGCGTGCCCGCGTGTGCGTGCCACCCGCATCGATTCCCAGAAAAAAGGCCATGTTGAAAATGGTAGGCTCGACCCCGCGTTGTGGCAATGGGCCTTTCTGCAGTGACGCGAGCCTCCATCGTGGCGACTGAACATCTCGACCCTCGATCCATCGATCTCGATCTACGTACGTCGGCTGATGTCGCCGCATTGCTCATCGACTCGCAACGCGAGGCCGTGGAGTCGTTGTCACAGTGCATTGCACCCCTCGCAGCCGCGATCGATGCTGCAGTCGAGCGACTGCGCGGGACCCAGGGCCGCTTGATTTACGCGGGCGCCGGTACGTCCGGTCGCCTTGCTGTGCAAGACGGCGTGGAAGTGTGGCCCACGTACCGCTGGCCGATGGAGCGACTCGGATTTGGACGCGCGGGTGGACTCGAGGCGATGGTTGCCAGCGTTGAGGGTGCCGAGGACGACGCTGCGGCGGCGCAGGTCGCGATGCATGCCTTACAGCCGGACCAGGACGACGTAGTGATCGGCGTCGCGGCCAGCGGTTCGACGCCCTTCACGGTGGAGGCCCTGCGTGTCGCGCGCGCGTCGCCGGCGCTCGCCATCGGGTTGAGCAGCAACGAGGCTGCCCCGTTGTTGCAGGCTGTTGCTCACCCGATTTTGCTGCGCTCGGGACCGGAGATCGTTGCAGGCTCTACGCGGCTGGCCGCCGGCACATTGCAGAAAATCGCCCTTAATACGCTGTCGACTGGAATCATGGTTCGCCTGGGTCGGGTCTATGGCGGCTGGATGGTCAGCATGCGTAGCTCCAACCAAAAGCTGCGTCGGCGCGCGGCAGCGATGATCGCCGGCCTCTGCGGGGTGACGGCGGAGACGGGGTTGCAGGCTGTGGAGCGTGCCGAGGGGGATGTACGGCTGGCGAGTCTGCTGGCCGTGGGCGCGGACGTGGCGGTAGCCCGCGATGTCCTGCGTGTCAGCAACGGCAATCTTCGCGAGGCCTTTGCGCGGCTGCGGCACGATGGGCTGTTGAGCCGCGACTTTCGAGTATGATTCGCGGGCCCGAATCACGTAGATGAGGTTGCCATGTCCTTGACGATCGGTGTTCCGCGCGAAATCTTTGCCGGCGAGAAGCGTGTCGCCACGGTTCCCGAAGTCGTCGAAAAACTCATCAAGCTCGGGTTCAAAGTCGTCGTCGAGAGCGGCGCCGGCGAGGCCGCCAATTTCAACGACGAGGCATATCGCGGCGCAGGTGCCACGGTGCTGCCGGCGGGTGGTGAGGTGTGGTCGGCTGCGGACATGATCTTCAGGGTGCGCGCGCCGGCGGCCAGCGAGGTCGCGCTGCTCAAGCCTGGCACTACCGTCATCAGCTTCGTGTGGCCCGCGCAGAACCCCGAACTGATGCAGCAGTTGGCTGATCGCCAGCTCACCGTGCTCGCCATGGACAGCGTGCCGCGAATCTCGCGCGCGCAGAAGATGGACGCGCTGTCCTCGATGGCCAACATC
>JBJTBK010000178.1:0-4320 GCA_046091245.1 Nevskiaceae bacterium
AACGACTGCTGCAGACGGCGTCGGGCTACCTCGGCACCTGGGTCCGCGGCGTACCGGTCATTCATGGCGGCGAAATCACCCCACATCGTCCGGGCACGCTCGTGCGAGCGCACTGATTCGCTCCGGCTGACTGACTCACCATAACAGCGACCGTTACGGCTCAGTGGCCCTCACGGGCCGCTGCGCCACGCGCGGCAGAAGGCATCAAGTTCCCTGCGTGAGTTCGCCGCACACAGCGCGCTCACCGACACCTCGTCACTCTCGAGCCTCTTGCGGGCAATGCGCCCATCGGCCTCGAGCGCCAACTCGAAGCGCGTAGCGGGCACGCTCGCCGCGGCGTATTGCGGCTGCTCGGCATCCACCGGGAACACGATGCCCTGCACTTGCAATGCAGAGCCTTCACAGGCAACGGACTGCACAACCGAAGCCTCAGCCAGATCGGTGAGCACCACTTCACTCGCGTCACCCGTCGCAAGCGCCTCGTCGAACAGCCCGAGCGTCAACTGGTAACCATCCTGAACCGTCCACACCTGTCCCGCACAGCGAGTCGCCCAGGCACTTGTCGGCAGTTCGCGCCCCGCCCCCCCGGGCACGCGCCAGGTCACCGGGGTCGTGTCGGGAAGATCCCGCGTCGCAAGCACGGACCCGCCTGCATCGCGGTACTCAAGCCGCCAGCGCTGCATACTCCCTGCACGCTCTACAACGATCGCGTGCTCTCGTGCACCTGACGACACCGGCGGCGCCGCACCCGTCAAGGTCAAAGTTTGCGGCGCAGAGCTAGCCGCAGGCGTGCCGTCTGAGATCGTGGTCGCCGTCACGCTGGCAGGCGTTGCCGTCATCGTCGGGCTTGTGGCCGCGACACCGACGAAACGAACGTCGACAGCGCGCTCGATCGCCTTCGTCGGCGTCGGCTCTGAAGACATCAAGCCGTTACGCCGCGGGAACCCCCGTGAAAACCGACTGGCCCCGATCGCAGCGAGATCGACCCGACCCTGCTCAGAGAGTCGGGTGAGATAAATCGACTCGACCAACACTCCCGACTTCGCGCCTCGGACATCGATCGTTTCCCACAAGGCCGAGGTCACCGGATAAGCCGCGCAAGCCTCACCGAGATCGCAAATGAACAAATCATTGTCGACGTCCGCACCGACCACCAGCCAGTACTGACCGGGTTCAACGTCATTGATCTGCGCCGTCACGGTCGGCCCCGTCGCGACCACTTGCGCCTCGGCGACCACGGATTCCGTGACAGGGTCGTAGACCAAGGCGTATTGAGCCCCACCATTACCGATGTAACTGTCAGGCTTGCGGGCGACAATCACCTTGAGCGTCGCGGGTACGGACAGACCATTGAACGTCGCCGTGAAGGTCAGCACAGCCTCACTCGTGCCGATCGGCAGCTTGCTGCGATCGACGGCAAAAGCGACTCGATAGTTTCGCGTATCGATGGCTGTCGCCGTGCCGGGCGAGCTGATCCAATCACGCGAAGTCGACACCTTGATGGCCGTAAGGCCCGTGATGTCGCCCGTGAGCGTCAAGGTCACCGTCGCAAGGCTGTTGGTATCGCCAAAATCCAGCGTCCCTGGACTGAAGGCGATCTTGAACGGCGCCGCGGGGATCACGCCGGTCTTGGCCGTCGTCAAGGCCCGCACCGTATTGATGGCACCGTAGCCGTACAGCAAATCTTTGCCCGCCTCACCGATATCGTCGGTCAGCGCACCAGCGGCGATGTAGGTATCGACCAGTGCCGGCGTGAGATCAGCCTTGACACCCTTCATCATCGCAAGCACGCCCGCCACATGCGGCGTCGCCATCGAGGTACCAAGTGAGCCGCGGTAAGTGTAATTGATGGCTCCTTCCCCTTCGCGTGCGATGTCGGTGCTGAAGACGCCGACACCCGCATCACCACCCGGCGCCGCCACATCGAGCGCAGTGCCGCGGTTTGAATAGGACGAAATCTGCTTGAGAGGCCCGAGGGCGGACACCGCGATCACTCCATTGCAGTTGGCAGGCGAACCCACGAAAGAGAGACTGCTATTGCCCGCCGCCGCAACAACCAGCACGCCCGCCGCACGCACCTCGTTGATGACCTGCTGATAAGACGAGGAGCAGTTCGAAGAATCCGAGCCCAGACTGAGATTGATGATGTCGGCCTTGCGCGGTGGCTGCAGGGACGTCAGCCCCGCCGCGTAGCGCATGCCCTCGAGAATGTCGCTGCTGGAGCCGCTGCCGGTGGCATTGAGGGCGCGCACCGGCAGGATCTTCGTGGTCCAACCAACGCCGGTCACGCCCTGCGCATTGTTGCCACGCGCAGCGATCGTACCGGCGACGTGAGTGCCGTGGGAGGTGCGGATGGCAGATCCGGTTCGAATGATGCCGGGATCGGACGGATCATTGTCGCGCCCGTCGCCATCGCCCGACGGATCGCTCGAGACAAAATCGTAGCCGCCCAAAAGATTTTCGACGAGATCCGGATGGCGAGCCACGCCGGAGTCGACCACGGCGACGACCACATCCTGATTACCGGTGCTGATGTCCCATGCGGCCGGCAATTGAATAAGATCGTAGTGCCACTTCTGCTTGGGGTACTGCGGATCATTGGGCTCGGCGAGCGTGCGCATCACGAAGTCAGGCTCGGCGCTCTGGATGCGCGAGTCCTTGCGCAGTTCGCGTATCGCGCGGTGCGTGAGCCAACGTTGCCGCTGATCCTCCGAAGCGAACTGGCCCCACGGCAAGCTCTGCCGCTTGGCAGGGGGTGCAGCCACGGTCAACACGGAATCAACGCTGCCCGAGAGGATCTTGAAATCCGAGACGGGATCGATGAGTTCGTCAACCTCACGCAAGAGCGATTCACTGCTTGAGCGACCCCCACTGCGCTGCGCCTCGCGCGCCTCCGGCTTGAGCACCACGAGCGCTTGATTCGGCACGATATCGACCGACAGCGTCGAGCTCCCGAATCGCGATGCGTTCGTTGCCGAATCCGAGACCAGCAGATACCGACTCGCCCCACTGAACACCGACACCACCAAAACGTACTCAGCATTGGTCGGTGCCGTCACTACCTCGAGATTGTTTTCGCTCTCCGAGGCGTCGATGAGCGTGCCTGTTGGCGTGTAGAGGTAAAGATCGACATCATCGAGCACGCCGTCTCCGGCGAGTTCCAGCACCACCTTTTGCCCGCCCAGCAGCGAGACGCGGTAGTAGTCCTCCACATCGCCGTTGCGCTGCAATTGGCCGCGCGGCCCGGTCAATGGTTCATTGACATAACCGCCGACGGCGAAGGGCCAATTGATCGCCTGCGGAGCATCACGACCGTTATCGCCGAGACCCCCATTCGGATCGTTGGTGTCGCTATCGGTCTGGATGAAGGAGGGAGTCAGCAGATTGAAAGACAGCGATGCCACGGGCGCCGTGGCCTTGAGCGCAACGGTGCGAGTACCATCCGCGGCGCTCGTCGTGACACGTAACTGTGCAATGCGCTCGCCAGAGCCGCTCGGCACGAAGCGAACAGCAATCGTGCAGGTCTTGTTCGGCTCTAGGCTAGCCGGACAGTTGTTGGTCTGGGTGAACTGCGCAGCATGGGTACCGGCGAAGGCGATCTCGCTGATCCCTAGGGCCACCTCGCCCGTACTTGTCAGCACGATGTCCCGGGGCGTGCTCGTCGGGCCACCGGCCGTCGTACCGAAGTCGATCGCACTCGGGTTAAGTGACACCGCCGGCGCCAGCACCCGAATGCTCACCGAGCGACTGACGGACCCCTCGCTATTGCTGCAGGAGAGCGTATAGGTACGGGTACCGCTGGCCGTGGGCGTGACCGTCGCCGTATTCAATCCGCTCGTCGCTGATTTCGCGCCTTGCCAGTCACCGGAAGCCGAGCAACTCACCGCACCACTCACCGTCCAACGCAACTCGCTCGAGGCACCGAGCGCCATCTGGGCGGGCAAGGCGGTGAATGTGAGCGTCGGTACCGCACCCTGAACTTTGACCACGGTCGTGGCCGACACCGAGCCCGCCGGGCCCGTGCAGTTCAGCGTGAAGCTGCGATCGCCAGTCTGCAGGAAACGGTCGGTGGTGAGGGAGCCCGACTTGCCGCGCGACCCCTCCCACGCACCGCTTGCGATGCAGTCCGTCGCATCCACGGTTGACCATGACAGCCGTGTGCCTGCGCCGAGCGAGGCAATGGCGGGCGTCGCGGTGAAGGTCAGTTTCGGCGCCGCGGCCACGGCGAGCGTTCGGGTGATCGCCGTAGTGCCACCGGCACCGGTGCAGCTCAACGTGTAGGTCTTGGTGCCGCGCGTCAGTGCGCCAAGCGTCTCAGAG
>JBJTBK010000179.1:0-4437 GCA_046091245.1 Nevskiaceae bacterium
GGATCGCCTCGCGCATGCCGGAGGCGGTCAATTGTTGACCGTTAACGCCGCCTGCCGCGCGCGTGATGGACTCATCCATCAGCACACCGCCGAGATCGTTCGCGCCGACCTGCAGTGCCTGCAAGGCCCCTTCGACACCCACTTTCACCCACGACGCTTGGACGTTGTGAAGGACCGGTCCGAGCACCAAGAGTGCCACCGCATGCATCAGCATAGTTTCTCGCCAACTGGGGCCGCTGCGCGCGAGTCCCTTGCGCCATAGCGGCGCTTCCATGTGCACAAAGGGCAGCGGGACGAACTCGGTGAAGCCACCGGTCTCGGCCTGCAGCAGCCGAATCGCCAGCAGATGTCGCGCCCAGTGACGCGGCTCCTCCACGTGTCCGAACATGATTGTGGCGGTGCTGCGCAAGCCCACCGCATGCGCATCGCGCATCACCCCGAGCCACGCCGACGTGTTCAATTTGTCGGCACAAATCAGGGCGCGTACATCGTCGCTGAGAATCTCCGCGGCCGTTCCCGGCAGACTACGCAGCCCCGCTGCGGCGAGCTTCTCAAGGTAGGCGCGAACCGAGAGCCCTAAAGTCTCGGCTCCGTGCGTGATCTCGAGCGGCGAGAACGCGTGGACGTGGATCTGCGGCGCAGCCTCGCGGGCCGCCTGCAGGATCGACAGATACGTGTGACCGTCGAACGAGGGATGGATGCCACCCTGCAGACACACTTCAGTGGCGCCGCGCGCAGCGGCCTCCGCCACACGCCGTGCGATCTCCTCCAAATCAAGTCGATATCCAGGGCCGCGCAGCGCACGCGCGCTACGCCCTTTGGCGAACGCGCAAAATCCGCAGGAGTACGTGCATATATTCGTGTAATTGATGTTGCGATTGACGACGTAGCTCACCGTTTCGCCGCACTGCATGCGTCGCAAATCATCGGCCGCGCGAACCACCGCGTGGAACTCTGCACCGTCGGTCGCGAACAACCTTTGCAAACCCTCTTCGCTCGGGGTGTCGCCTTCGAGACACTGCCGAAGCGTGGCAGCAATGGCTGCCGACACGCCTCCGGGCGGAGCGGTGCCCTGCGCCAAGCGGACGTAGCGTTCGAGCGGCGGGTCGCCCGCACCGGCATGCCACTCGCGCTCAGTCGCATAGCCCTCGCTATCACAGCGACGGCGCACCGCCGTGCGCAGCGCGGGATCCAGCCAACGTTCGAGGTCACGAGCGAATGACGGCACGATGGGCAAACGCTGCACGAGCCATCGGCCGGCCGACTCGGTCTGGTCTGCGAGCGCGGCCAGGTGCGGCCAAGGCGCTTCCGGGTTGACGTGATCCGGGGTCACCGGCGACACGCCGCCCCAATCGTTGAGCCCGGCTGCGATCAGCGAAGGCAGTGACCCGGCGCTCAGATTCGGTGGCGCCTGAATCGACATGTGCGGGCCGAAGATCAGCCGGGCCACAGCGTTAGTCCATTGCAACTCCACGAGCGAGGGCTACTAATGCCCTGACATGCGAGTACCTTGATTGGCGCGGAAGTTATGCACGATGACTTCCTGGATATGCCGGTAACGCTCGTGCAATGCGCGAATCGCCAGCAGCGTGTCGATACGTTCGAGTCGGGTTGCGCCGATCCCGATCAGCAAACCCGTGGTGAAAGGAATCTGCAGCTCGCCCGCATCGGCGATGGTCTGCAGACGAGTAGCGGGCCACTTGTCCGGCGATCGATGGTGCGGACCGCCCTTCTCACTCAGGCGCTCAGCCACCGTCTCCAACATGATGCCCATCGAGGCCGCCACCGGTCGCAACGCGGCGAGCTCCGTCCGACTCATCACACCGGGATTCAGATGCGGCAGCAGACCGGTTTCAGTGAACACACGATGCGCGGCCTCACGCAGATACTCGAGCGTACTCGCGTGACCCATCTGCGCCAGCGCTTCGCGCGCCGTGCGATAACGCAACTCGGGCTTATCGCCGAGCGTGAACAAGGCCTCATCGCACCCGGCACTCGCGCCCGCTCGAGCAATGCGCAGTACCTCATCCATCTCGAGATAGGCGCGTGCACCGCGCGGCGGCGGCGCAGCGAATGTGCAGTAATGACACACGTCGCGGCAAAGGTGCGTGAGCGGAATGAATACCTTGCGCGAATATCCGACCCGCAAGCCAAACCCCTCAAGCGCGAGTTCCGAGGCACGCGCGAGCAGGGCTGGCAGATCATTCTCCTCGGCCAACAACCGGGCGACCTCGGCGGGCATCGGCTCGGCGCCGAGATCGGTCGGCACATCGACGTCGTGTGACAGACCCGGAACTTCGATTCGTGCAACCTGCAGACCCAGCCGCCGCGCGGCATCGACATGGGCAGAGGCACTGCCTAGCCCGTACTGCGGCATCAAGCGTGTCGGCAGTCGCAGCCACAGGGCATTGGTGCCCTCGCCGCGCCGATCCGGCACTACAGCCACCTCGAGCGCAAGCGCGCGCTCGATCAGTCGATCGATTTCTTCGGCAGTGACCTGCGGTGCATCGGCTGCGACGACGAGCATCGCCGAGGCCCCCTCCCCAGCGAGCTGCGTCTGTGCGAGCCGCACTGCGTCGTTGAGTCCGGTCCCGTGATCATGCAATACATCGACACCGGCAGGCAGCGAGAGCTGCTCATCGGGCGTCACCACCACGATGCGCTCCACACGTCGAGCAGCGCGGAGCGCCGTCAGCACCCGACCCAACATAGAGTGGACGAGCGCCGCCCGTCTCGGTGGCGAGAGCACGCTTGCGAGGCGCGATTTACCCTCGCCACGGATACGCACGGGCACCACGGCGACGATCACGCGCGACTCCGAACGACTGCCGAGGCACGCAGCGTCGATGCAAACTCCAAGGCAATCGAAGCCACGCGTTCGCGATCGGCGAGCGTGCTCATCAACGTGCCGGTGCACGCTACGGGCACCGACAGCGTGCGCGCGTCAGCTGCATCCGATCGATCAATGATCAGCCGATGGATGAGCCCCGCATAGTGCGCTGCGATGCTGGATGGCGAGGCCTCAACGCCAAGCTCCTGCATGATCTTGGCGGTTGGCCCTTTGACTGCGCGGCCGCCAATCAACGGCGATACGGCGATGATCGGCACTTGCGAGGCCCGCAAGGCTGCACGAAGCCCCGGGACCGCCAGGATCGGATCGATACTGAGATAGGGATTGGAGGGGCACAGAATCACAGCTTGCAGCGCCTTGGAGTGCAGCACATTAAGGAGCTCCTCGGTAGGCCTCGCCTGGGCTGCACCCGCAAAGCGCAGCGCGCGCACGGCCGGCGAGCAACGCAACCGGACAAAATAATGCTGAAACTCGAGTTCACCTGCCTCGGTGTCGAGCAACGTCGCCACGGGCGAATCACTCATAGGCAACAAACGACTGCGTACGCCGAACCGCTGCGCAAACTCCGCCGTCACAGCCGTCAACCGCTCACCGGCGGCCAAGCGCCGCGTGCGCTCGACGTGTAACACGAGATCGCGATCGCCGAGCAGAAACCAGTCAGCCCCCCCCTGCCGGCGCAACTCGTCCATGAACCCGAAGGACTCCTCGGCGCGGCCCCAGCCTTGCCCTGGATGCACCACCCCTCCGAGCGTATAGAGCAGTGTGTCGAGATCGGGACAAATTCGCAGACCGAGATGAGTGAAGTCGTCACCTGTATTGACGAGCACCGCCAGTTCGCCTGCGGGCAAGACGCTCTCGAGCCCGAGCGCGAGCTTGGCGCCACCGACGCCCCCCGAGACCGCCAGCACTGTGCTTGCAGGAGTCAACGAAACAAATCCTCCGCCATCGCCCGAACGAGACTCTGACCATCGGTCAGCGGCGCCGAAAAGTCCAGCCCGCGAACATGCACCACGGGCGTGCCCTCGATCGTTTCCCCCATCACGAGGCCAGCGCCAGCCGCGACGGCATCACCGAGAGCGATCTGTGTCGTCTGCATCACCCGGCCTTGTCGATCAAGGCTGCCGCGCTGATCGAGCATCGCCGGGAAACCCGCCACGCCGAGGGCTACATTCACCGTGCCCTGCCGCCACGGCCGACCAAAACTGTCGCTGATGATCACACCCACATCTAGTGGTGCAAACGCTGCGCGTAAGGCTTGCGCCGAGGCATCGCAGTTCAGCGGCAGCAGCAGCACCGAATCCTCGGCGTTCGGCAGATTGGATCGGTCGATGCCGGCGTTCGCCATGACAAAACCGTCACGGTGTCGAGTGATCAGGATATCGGGCACCGCGCGCACCACAGCCGAGGACTCTGCCAGCACGAGCTCGACGAAACGTGGGTCCTTGCGCACGGTCATCGCCAGCTCGACGGCCGCCGGAGACGGTGTGACATCGGCAAGTCGGCGCTGCCGACCCTCGGCCTTGGAGATGATTTTTTGCGCGACCACCAGCACATCGCGCGACTGCAATTCGATGTCTGCAGCCTGC